>DASVPF010000304.1:0-4132 GCA_036382965.1 Thiobacillus sp. | reverse complement strand
GTCGATCAGCATCACCGAGCCGATGACGAAGGCGGTGACGCCGCCCAACCCGAGTGCGCCGAAGCTGGGCACGAAGGCTTCCGAGATCATCAGGACAATGCCCAGCAGCATCAGCGCCAATCCGGCATAACTGATCGACATGACCTGCAATGCGAACAGCCCGAGCAGCAGGCAGATACCGCCGGCGACGCCGGGGAGCAGCATGCCGGGATTGGCGAATTCGTAGATCAGGCCATAGATGCCGAGCAGCATCAGGATGTAGGCGATGCTGGGGTCGCCGATGACTGCCAGCAGGCGATTGCGCCAGTCGGGCATCACCCGCTCGATGGTGGCGGCCCGGGTATCGAGCGTGAGCGTCCGGTTGTCGACCTTGACCGCGCGGCCATGCAATTGCCGCAGCAGATCGCCGAGATCGACGGCGACGAGGTCGATCACGTTCAGCGCCAGCGCTTCGCTTGCCGAGAGGCTCACCGCTTCGCGCACCGCCCGCTCGGCCCAGTCGGCATTGCGCCCACGCAGTTCGGCGAGGCTGCGGATGTAAGCGGCGGCATCATGCACCGCCTTGCGCATCCTGGGATCGCCCGCCAATTTTTCGCTTGGCTTGGCGTCGGTAGGTTGGGCGGCATCTGGTCTGTCGGGGGCACTGGGCATCAGTTCGATCGGCGTTGCCGCCCCCAGATTGGTCGCCGGTGCCATCGCCGCAATGTGGCTGGCATACAGGATGTAGGTGCCGGCGCTGGCGGCGCGCGCGCCCTTGGGCGAGACGTAGGTGGCGATCGGAACCGGCGAGGCCAGGATGGCCTTGATGATGTCGCGCATGGCGGTGTCGAGCCCGCCCGGCGTATCCATTTCGACCACCACCAGATTCGCCTTGTCCGCGGCCGCCTTGGCGAGACCGCGCAGCAGGTAATCGGCGCTGGCCGGACTGATTGCACCCTGTACCGTCAATACCCGCACGGCGGCGGCGTTGGCGGGGAGGGGCAGCAGCATGGCCAGCCATACGAATAATGTGAAACGCAACAAGGGAAGCGAACTCATCATTCCACTGTAGACGCAATCCCAAGAGCCGTTGTCCCGCGCGGCCGGACTTCGGTCTGTCTGTCAGCTTTTTGCCAGGGCGGTTCTGTCCTTATAGGGCCCGGACAATTCGTGGCGCTCCAACAGGCGATAGAGCGTGGCGCGCGAGACGCCCAGTTCCTTGGCTGCCTCGGAAACGTTGTGCTGGCAGCGGCGCAATGTCGAGCGGATGGCGTCGAACTCGGCTCTGGCGCGTGCCTCGTCGAGGGTCAGGCGTCCCGTGCCCGATGCGCGCCGCTCCATCCCCAGATCCTCCGGGGTCAGATAAGCGTGTTCGGCCATGACCACGCCCTGACGGATGCGGTTGATCAATTCCCGCACGTTGCCGGGCCAGGCGTATTGGTTGATCGCGCGCAAGGCTTGCTGGCTGAAACCTTTGACCTTGCCACGGGTTTCCCAGGAAAACTTGTCCAGCAAGGCCTGCGCCAGGAGTTCCACGTCGCCCTGCCGATCCCTCAGGGGCGGGGCCATGACGTTGATGACGTTCAGGCGGTAGTAAAGGTCTTCCCTGAACTGGCCTTTGACGACGGCTTCCTGAAGCTTGGTATGGGACGCGGCAATGATCCGGATGTCCAGTTGTATCGGCTGGGTCGAACCCAGCCGCTCGATCACTTTGTCCTGCAGGACGCGCAGCAGGTTGGCCTGTAGATCGAGGGGCAGATCGGCTATTTCGTCCAGGAAGAGGGTGCCCCCCTGGGCGGCTTCCATACGCCCGATTTTGCGCTGGTGCGCCCCGGTGAACGCGCCTCTTTCGTGGCCGAACAGTTCGCTCTGGATGAGATGGGGGGGAAGCGCGCCGCAGTTGACCGCCACAAAGGCGTTTTTGCTGCGGGCGGACAGGTTGTGGATGGCGTGGGCGGCCAGTTCCTTGCCCGTGCCGCTCTCGCCGTATATCAGCACGGGCGCTTCGACCTTGCTGGCTTTGCGTAGCGTTTGACAGAATGCCCGCATCGCCGGACTGTTTCCCACCATGCCATATTGCTCCAGGGTGTCGGGGTGGGGCTGAGGTTGCCTGAGCAGCTGGCCCTTGCCCCAGGCGTGCCCCAGCGAGACGACCAGTCTGTCCCGGTCGACCGGCAGGCTATGGAAATCGTATACGCCCGCCAGAAAGTTGCGGTGTTGCGGAAGGGGAGTACAGAACGGATTGTCCATGAGCGCAATCCATTGCAGGGAGGGCTGCCGCCCCACCAGATCAAGCAGCTTGCTGCTGCCGATGCGCTGCAATTGCAGCAGGCCGGCATGGAAGTGCTGCTGTTCGAAGAGGGCGGCCAGCCCGTCTGCATTGGTGGCCCGATGCAATTTCCAGCCGCGTCCCTGCAGGCACTCGTGAAGTTTGCTGTGTAGCGCATCGTCCATCAGCGCCACGATGTTCCGGTCAACCGAAGCCATTCGATGTCTCCTAGTACGCGTGGTTGTATCGTGTCGGCTTTGATTCTCGGCATACGCCAGGGGTGTCCCCTTTCGTTCAGGATGACGAGAGATTGACCAGGCCGCCGACCGGACTTGTTTGCGTCAAAGCTTTTTATAGCAGCGAAATGGAAAACCAGCTGATACCGATGCATGGCGGAGGCGCTATCCTGACTTCCTGCCATGAACGCCCGGTTCCAGTATCTGCATGATTGAAACGTCCTCTCCCCACTGGCAATGCCTCAGCAGCGAGGAAGCCGTTACGCGCCTGGACAGCGATCGGGACAGGGGGCTGTCGGCCGAGGCGGCGGCAGCCCGTCTGGCGCAATATGGTCCCAACATCCTGCGGGAAAGCGGGCGGCGTCATCCGCTCGCCATGCTGGCCGCGCAGTTCACCGATTTCATGATCCTGGTGCTGGTCGCTGCCGCCGTGATTGCCGGGGTGATCGGCGAGCCGCAGGACAGCATCGCCATCGTGGTCATCGTGCTGCTCAACGGTATCCTGGGCTTCGTCCAGGAGTATCGTGCCGAGCGTGCCATGGCGGCGTTGAAACAGATGGCCGCGCCGCTGGCGAGCGTGATCCGTGATGGCATGGTCCGGCAGGTTCCGGCGCGCGAGCTGGTGCCGGGCGATATCGTCAAGCTGGAAGCCGGCAACATCGTGCCAGCCGACCTGCACCTGATCGAGCTGGTTGCGCTCAAGGTGAACGAATCCGCGCTGACCGGCGAATCGCAGGCGGCCGAGAAACGGCTGGCCCAGCTGTCGGATCCCGACTTGCCGCTGGGCGACCGCGTCAATCTGGCCTTCAAGGGAACCATCGTCACCTACGGTCGGGCGCGCGGACTGGTGGTGGCCACCGGCATGCAGACCGAACTGGGCAAGATCGCCGCGTTGCTGTCGGGCGACACCGGCAAGACGCCGCTGCAAAAACGCCTGGCGCGCTTCGGCCAGCATCTGGCGTGGGCGGTGCTGGCGATTTGCGCCATCATTTTCGTCGCCGGCTGGCTGCGCGGCGAACCGCCATTGGTCATGCTGCTCACCGCCGTCAGCCTGGCGGTCGCCGCCATCCCCGAGGCGCTGCCGGCGGTAGTGACCATTTCGCTCGCGCTGGGAGCGGCGCGCATGGTCAGGCAGAACGCGTTGATCCGCCGCCTGCCCGCGGTGGAAACGCTCGGCTCGGTGACCTATATCTGTTCCGACAAGACCGGCACGCTCACGCTCAACCGGATGCAGGTCGACTGCGTGCTGGCCGCTGGCAAAAGCCGGCCCGGCCTGCAGGATGCGGCCGGCGCGCCGTGGCATGAACTGGGCATGGCGATGGCGCTATGCAACGACGCCGTTGCCGACGCTGCCGGAAACCTGACCGGCGACCCCACCGAAACGGCGCTGCTCGTCGCCGCGCAAGCCGCCGGATTCGACCCGCTTGCGTTGCAGAAAACCTTGCCGCGCCAGGCAGAGCTGCCCTTCGATTCGGGACGTGCGCGCATGAGCACGTTGCATCGCGACGGCGCTGCCGTGCTGATGCTGGCCGAAGCGCGCCAGGCGTTTTTGCAGCGGCGTCTTGCCGGTGTCGCCCGACAGCAACGCGGCGATCTTGCCCAGTTCGGTCTGCATGCCGGTGGCCACCACCAGTCCGCGCGCCCGACC
>DASVPF010000303.1:0-3488 GCA_036382965.1 Thiobacillus sp. | reverse complement strand
CGACATGCCGGGCAGCATCCAGTCGAGCAGGATGACGTCAGGCAGGGTGTTCTTGAGGAATTTCAGGGCATGCTCGGCATCGCCGGCGGCGGTGACCTGATGGCCGGCCTGCGCCAGATTGAACTTCAGCAGTTCCTGGATTCCGGGTTCGTCTTCGACCAGCAAAATATTGGCAGCCATGGGGTCTCCGGCCTGGTTTCGATGGTGGTCATCCTATGACAACAGTATGACTGATTTATGACGCCCGCACGGCCCGGCAAATCCGCGCCAGCCTGCGCACTGGTAGAATCCATGGCTTATTCGCTCCCCCCGCCCGCCATGGATAAATCCACCCATTTCGGCTACCAGCAGGTCGCCGAATCCGAAAAAGCTGCCAAGGTGGCCGAGGTCTTCCATTCCGTCGCCGCGCAGTACGACCTCATGAACGACCTCATGTCGGCCGGCCTGCACCGGCTGTGGAAGCGCTTTGCCGTGGCGCAGGCGGGCCTGCGGCCGGGAATGCGCGTGCTCGACGTCGCCGGCGGCACCGCCGACCTCACCCGGCTGTTTCTGAAGGAAGTGGGCGACAGCGGCACCGTGCTGCTCACCGACATCAACTTCTCCATGCTGCGCGAAGGCCGCGACCGCATGCTGAACGAGGGCAGGACGCCGCCCGCGGTGCAGTGCGACGGCGAACGGCTGCCCTTCCCCGACAATTATTTCGATTGCGTGTCGGTCGCCTTCGGCCTCCGCAACATGACGCACAAGGACCAGGCGCTGACCGAGATGCACCGCGTGCTCAGACCGGGCGGGCGCCTGCTGGTGCTGGAGTTCTCCAAGGTATGGAAGCCGCTGGAACCGGCCTACGACCTGTATTCCTTCAAACTGCTGCCGCTGATGGGCAAGCTCGTCGCCAAGGACGCCGCCAGCTACCAGTACCTGGCCGAATCGATCCGCATGCACCCGGGCCAGGATGAGCTGAAGGCGATGATGGAAACCGCCGGCTTCGCCAAGGTCGGCTATCACAACCTGACGGCGGGCGTGGTGGCCCTGCACCGCGGTTTTAAGGTTTAACGGGGCTTCAAGCTTTGATCGCTGAAGCCCTGTTCGAGCGCGGCCTCAACCACCTGCTGCGGCAGACGCGGGGCGCGGCCGAGGCCTTGTTGCGCCACGCCGGCTGCGGCGTGCGTTTCGATCTGACGCTGGCGCAATTCGATTTCCGCATTGGCGCCGACGGCTATTTTTCCGAAGCCGTGGTGGAGACGCCCGACGCCGTCATCCGCCCCACTGCCGCGCTCGTCACCCGCCTGCCGTTTTTCGGCCGCGAGGCGCTGCGCGACGCCGACTACAGCGGCGACGCCGCGCTGCTGGCCACGCTCGACCGCGTGTTCAAGCAGCTGCAGTGGGACGTCGAGGCCGACCTCGCACCGCTCGTCGGCGACGTCGCCGCGCATCGCCTGCATGCGCTCGGCCGCGACGCGCTCGCGGGTCTCGCCCACACCGTGTCTGCGCTCGGCCGCAACGCCAGCGAATATATGGTCGAAGAAGCCGAACTGATGGCGCGCGGGGTCGACGTCGCGCGCTTCAACCGCGAGGTCGATACGCTCGCCGACGACGTCGCGCGGCTCGAAGCGCGCCTCGGGCAACTGGAAACCCGCGACGCATGAAGCTGCTGCGCCTCGTCCGCATCCTCTCCGTCGGCCTGCGCTACGGGCTGGAAGAATTTTTCCTCGGCCACGAGCGGGTGCGGCCGCTGCGCTGGCTGGTGCGCGTCACCCTGTTCTGGCGCCCGCTTGCCGAGCCGCGCGGGGTGCGCCTGCGCCGCGCGCTGGAAGCGCTGGGGCCGATCTTCGTCAAGTTCGGGCAGATGCTGTCGACCCGGCGCGACCTGGTGCCGCTCGACATCGCCGACGAACTCGCCCAGCTGCAGGACCGGGTGCCGTCCTTCCCCTCGGTCGAGGCCATCGCCACGCTGGAGACCGCATACAGGAAACCCCTGTCCGACGTATTTGCCGAATTCGACGCCGCCCCGGTCGCCTCGGCCTCGGTGGCGCAGGTGCACTTCGCGCGCCTGCACGACGGCACCGCCGTCGCGGTGAAGGTGCTGCGCCCCGGCATCGCGCCGGTGATCGCGCACGACGTGTCGCTGCTCTATGCCGCCGCCGGCATGATCGAGAAGCTCTTCGCCGACGGCAAACGTTTGCGCCCGCGCGAGGTGGTCAGCGAATTCGAGAAGCATCTGGCCGACGAGCTCGATCTGATGCGCGAGGCGGCCAACTGCTCGCAGCTCAGGCGCAACTTCAAGGATTCGCCGCTGTTGAAGGTGCCCGAAGTGTACTGGGACTACTGCGGTCGCGACGTCATGGTGATGGACCGCATGGACGGCATCCCGGTGAGCCAGATCGAACGCCTGCGCGAAGCCGGCGTGAACATCCAGAAGCTCGCCGCCACCGGGGTGGAGATCTTCTTCACCCAGGTGTTCCGCGACGGCTTCTTCCATGCCGACATGCATCCGGGGAATATCCTGGTGCGGCCCGGTTCCGAGCAGTACATCGCGCTCGACTTCGGCATCATGGGCACGCTCACCGATGTCGACAAGCAGTATCTGGCGCGCAACTTCCTTGCCTTCTTCCGCCGCGACTACAAGGGCGTGGCGCTGGCGCATCTGGAATCCGGCTGGGTGCCGCCCGACACCCGCATCGACGAACTCGAAGCCGCGGTACGCGCGGTGTGCGAGCCGGTGTTCGATCGCCCGCTGAAGGACATCTCCTTCGGTCGCGTACTGTTGCAGCTGTTCCAGGCGTCGCGCCGCTTCAACGTCGAGATCCAGCCGCAACTCGTTCTTTTGCAGAAGACGCTGCTGAATATCGAAGGCCTCGGGCGCCAGCTCGACCCCGATCTCGATCTGTGGAAAACGGCCAAGCCCTTCCTCGAACGCTGGATGAACGAACAAATGGGCTGGCGCGCGCTGGTCAACAACCTGCAAATCGAAGCGCCGAAATGGGCGGCACTGCTGCCGCAACTGCCCCGGCTGGCGCACCGCGCCTTGAATGAAAACCGGCTCGCTCAGCTGGAAGCCGGTCTCGCCTTCATGCTGCGGCAGCAGCAGACACGCAACCGCTGGCTGGCCGCACTGACCGCGGTGCTCACTTTACTGGTACTGGTACTCGTCTGGCTCGGGCAGACGACGCAATGAGATAGAAGGAATCTCCATGCTTTTCTGGTTTGTCATCCTGTACTGGGTCGTGTCGGTCGGCATTGGTCTATGGGCGGGTACACGGGTGCACAACACCAAGGATTTCGCCATTGCCGGCCGGCACCTGCCCTTTTATATAGTCACCGCCACCGTGTTCGCCACCTGGTTCGGTTCCGAGACCGTGCTCGGCATCCCCGCGACCTTCCTGCAGGAAAACCTGCATGGCGTGGTGGCCGACCCCTTTGGCGCTGCCCTGTGCCTGATCCTGGTCGGGCTCTTCTTTGCTGCGCCGCTGTATCGCCTGAACCTGCTC
>DASVPF010000302.1:0-3516 GCA_036382965.1 Thiobacillus sp. | reverse complement strand
GGAGTCGACCACGTTCATACGCGGTCGTCCTCGCGCTCGATATGGGTGTCGATCCCAGGCAGAAAACCGCGCGCGGCAGTAATAGGCTGTTCGGGGATCAGCTCGATGTGGTCGCCCTGAACGCGTGCTCTGAGCTTCTGGCCGGGCTGGATGTTGAGCAGACGACGCAGATCGCGCGGGATGACGACCTGGAATTTGGGGGAAACCGTGATAGTTGTCATACAAAACTCCTTACGTATTACGTTACCATAGCGTAATACATGAAGTCAGACAACAGCATGAGTGAAGATGAGGGATATATGCGCGCCGCTCTGGAACTGGCCCAGCATGGCCGGGACGCGGGCGAGGTGCCGGTGGGCGCGCTGGTGGTGTGCGGCGGCGAAATCGTCGGGCGCGGTTTCAACCAGCCGATTACCAGCCATGACCCCACCGCGCACGCCGAGGTGATGGCGCTGCGCGACGCGGCGGGGCGGCTGGGCAACTACCGGCTGGTGGGCTGCACCCTGTATGTGACGATGGAGCCGTGCGTGATGTGCGCGGGGGCGATCCTGCATGCGCGGGTGGCGCGGGTGGTGTACGGCGCGCGCGAGTACAAGACCGGGGCGCATGGCAGCATTATCGACGTCTTTGCCGAGCCGCGCCTCAACTACCATTGCGACGTCAGCGGCGGCGTGCTGGCGGACGAATGCGCGGCGATGATCTCGGGCTTCTTCGAGGAACGCCGCCAGATGAAGAAGGAGACGGCGCAATGAGCGGCCTGGTGATCGAAGTGGACCTGCGCCTGCAGCAGTTGTACCTGTGGGAGCCTTATCCGGACGGCGACATGCTGATCCGCCAGTATCCGGTTTCCACCGCGGCCAACGGGGCGGGCGAACAGGACGGCAGCTATTGCACGCCGCGCGGGCGGCACCGCATCGCGGAAAAGATCGGCGCCGGCGCGCCGCTGTGCGCCGCGTTCAAGGCGCGCCAGTTGACGGGTGAAATCTGGACGCCCGAACTCGATGCGGAAAATCCCGGGCGCGACTGGATCCTCACCCGCATCCTGTGGCTGGAAGGGCTGGAGCCGGGCAAGAACCAGGGCGGCACGGTCGACACCCACGACCGCTACATCTACATCCACGGCACCCACGAGGAACACAGGATCGGCACGCCGGCATCGCACGGCTGCATCCGCATGAGGAATGCGGACGTGGCGGAGTTGTTCGAGTTGGTGGAGGTGGGGACGGCGGTGCGGATTTCGTAGGGGGCCGTCCTGCTCATCACGAACGGATCGCGAGCCGGATCACTACTCATTACTAAACCAACACAAGCAATTCAACCTCCGTCCGTTCGTCCTGAGCTTGTCGAAGGGTTGTCCGGTCACGGACTTGTCGATTTACATTGGGCGATACCAGGGGGCTGTAGCATGGCAGCCCTTCGACAAGCTCAGGGCGAACGGGGCGAGAATGGTTTGCTTTGGTGAGTTTGCCGATGTGCTTGGATTCGGGCAGTTGACCGTTGCATCGTTCGTGATGAGCCTGTCGAACCACATCTCAGCCACTACGCCAGTTCACTTTTCCGTTTTGCTCTTGGCCAGCCTAGAAATCTCTTCCCAATCGCTCCGTATCAAAGCCTCTTTCTTGGCGCGGCTCCAACCCTTGATCTGGCGCTCGAAGCTCAACGCCTCGATGCGTGTGGCGCATTCCTGATTCCAGACCAGCTCAACCGGCAACCGGGTGCTCGTATAGCCGCCGCATACGCCGGTCATATGCTCGCCGATGCGTTTCTCGAGATCGTCGGTATGCCCTGCGTAGCAGGAACCGTCCGCGCAGCGCAGCAGGTAAACCCAGAACGCCACTATTGCTGCGGCATCGGCTTGCCGTCGTTGAGGTTGAGCCAGCCCTTGGCGATGCGGTAGATGAACCAGACGCCGGCCACGCCCCAGACGATCCAGCCGACCAGGATGATCCAGGTGGCCGCGCCGAGGACGAGCCACAGCACGCTCCACCAGAAGGTGCGGATCTGCCAGCTGAAATGGCTTTCCATCCAGGTGCCCTGGGCGTCTTCGCGCTTGATGTAGTCGAGCACGATGGCGACGATGGCCGAGATGCCGGCAAACAGCGACAGCGCGTAGAGCGCGTAAATCACCGTGGTCAGCGTTTTCAGGCTGGCGAGTTTCTCGTCGGCATCCATCAGCGTGGGGCCTGTTCGTAGATCGGCATCATCTGCGGTACCAGCGCGTTCAGGGCCTGGAGGCGGTTGCCGGGCGATGGGTGGGTGCTGAGAAACTGCGGCGGGCCGTTGCCGTTGGTCTGGCCCATTTTTTCCCACAGCCGGACTGCGGCGTGCGGGTCGTAGCCGGCGCGGGCGGCGAGTTCGATGCCGTAGCGGTCGGCCTCGGATTCGTTGTCGCGGCTGTTGGGCAGGGTCAGCGCAATGTCGGCCACCGGCGACAGAACGGACAGGTCGCGTCCGGCGACGATGGAGCCGAGCATCATCCCGCCCTGCATCGCCATGGCGCGCGACATGCGCTCGCGGCCGTGCCCCAAGAGGGCGTGGGCGATTTCGTGGCCCATGATCTGGGCGATTTCGTCGTCGGAGAGATTCAGCTTGCGGACGATGCCGGTGTAGATCGCCATCTTCCCGCCCGGCATGCACCAGGCGTTGAGCGCGGGGTCGTCGATCACCGCGACCGACCAGTTCCAGCTGCGGCTGGGCGGGTACATGGTGCCCGCCTGCACGATCAGGCGGTCGGTGATGCGCTTGACGCGGGCATTCAGCGCGGCGTCGGTGCTGAGCTTGCCTTTCTTCTGCGCCGCGTTGAGCGTTTGCGCGTAGGCCTGGGAAGACGAGGCCTGCGCCTCTTCTTCGGACACCAGCACCAGCTGCGTGCGGCCGGATACCGGGTTGGTCTGGCAACCCGCTAGGCCGGCGGCGAGCAACGCGATGACGACGAGTGTGCGTTTCATAATCACTCCTTGAAGCGGGTCATGCGGAACAGCCAGTCCACATCCTCGTCATTGCGAGCGCAGCGCGGCAATCCAGTGCTCTTCGATTGGCGACAAATCCTGGATTGCCCTAAAGGACTCCGATCCATTACGTGCTAAAGCTCGTATGGAATCGTATGCCGCGTCGCTGCGCGCCTCGCAATGACATCTTGGGCCAGGATCAGATCCCGCGTAGCAGTTCGTTGATGCCGACCTTGGACAGCGTCTTCGCGTCGACTTTCTTCACGATCACTGCGCAATATAGACTGTAGCTGCCATCCTTGGACGGCAGGTTGCCGGACACCACTACCGAGCCGGCGGGCACGCGGCCGTAATGCACTTCGCCGGTTTCGCGGTCGTAGATCTTGGTGCTCTGGCCGATGTAGACGCCCATCGAGATCACGCAGTTGTCCTCGACGATCACGCCTTCGACTACCTCGGAGCGCGCGCCGACGAAGCAGTTGTCGCCGATGATGGTGGGGTTGGCCTGTACCGGTTCGAGCACGCCGCCGATGCCGACGCCGCCGGAGAGGTGGACGTTCCTGCCGAT
>DASVPF010000301.1:0-2372 GCA_036382965.1 Thiobacillus sp. | reverse complement strand
TGGGTCGGCTGGGAGCTGGCCGAACGACTGCGCGCGTCCGAGGTGCTTGCACCCTGGAGCGCGCGGATTTCGATTTCGCTGCACATCGTCCGGCAGCGGCAGCGCCGCGGCCCAGGCGACCAGCTGCTCGGCCTCCGGCAGCGCAGCGCGCAGTCGTTCCACCAAAGACGCCACGTCCGCCGCGTCGGGGGCGCGGTGAAATCCGCCGACCCGCACGCCCACCGGATGCACCGAACGACCGCCGTACTCCCATTTCAGATCGTCGCAGGTGACGAAATGGCCAAGACCGGGGTGATACGGCGCGACGTGGTAGTCCTCCAGATACACCTCGATGAAGGTCTTCCAGTTGCAGGCGTAGTGCGTCACCTCGACCCGGTCGAGCATGAAGCCGGAAAAGTCCAGTTCGCGCGCCACCTGCATGCCGGCTAGATCGACCTTGACGTCGCGCTCGCCGGCGAACAGCAGCCCCTGCCAGTTCTGCAGGCCGCTGCGATTCAAGTTCAGACAGGGATTGCCGGGAAACTCCGGCGCGCCCATCAGCGTGCCCTGGCTGTCGTAGGTCCAGCGATGGATCGGGCAGACGATGTTGTTGGACGGCAGCTTGCCGCGCCCGGTGAGCATCAATGCCTGGCGGTGGCGGCAGACGTTGGACAGGAGGTCGGTGCCGGATCCGCTGTTGACCAGCATTTTCGCGCCGTCGAACATTTCCAGCGCGTGATAGTCGCCCGGGTCGGGCACCATCAACTGATGGCCCGCATAACCGGGGCCGTGCTTGAATAGGTGGGTTAGTTCCAGCGCGTAGATGGCTGGATCGAAGTACCAGGAAACCGGCAACTGAGGCGAAGTTAGCGACAAGGCGCTGGATTCGGCGAGATCGCTCATGGCGTACCCTACTCAAAACCAAGCCCCCTTCCGGTCTGCACCGGAAGCGGCAAGCGTGATCGTGGAACGACCACCATTAAAAACATATCGGGGCGATGATCGCCCCGATGCCCATCCGGATTGACGGATGACCCCTGACAACATGCAGGGAAAGCACGAAATTCTAGCATAGGGCGCCTCCCCAGGGAGGCGCCTGCACGCTGAATTTGTTACAGTATCGGTCTTTGTTTCTGCCGGGTTCAAACTGAATGGCCAAATCCCGCGCCGCCCTCCCTCCCAAGGATTACGAGTCCGCACTGGCCGAACTGGAAGCCATTGTGGCGCAAATGGAATCCGGCCAGTTGCCGCTGGATGCCTCGCTGACTGCATACAAACGTGGCGCCGAGCTGCTGCAGTACTGCCGCCAGCAACTGGCCGATGCGGAACAGCAAGTGAAGGTTCTGGAAAACGGCAGCTTGCTCCCTTTCAAGGTTGAGCAGCCCTTCAACACCGAAGACACCGATGACTGATTTTGCCGCCTGGACACAGGCATGCCAGGCACGCATGGAAAATGTGCTGGCCGCGTGGCTCCCCGCCGCCCACCTTGCGCCGCAGCGCCTGCACGAAGCGATGCGCTACGCGGTGCTGGGCGGCGGCAAGCGGGTGCGCCCGCTGCTGGCGTTTGCCGCGGGCGAGGTCACCGGCGCTGACCCCGAGCGGGTGCAGCACGCCGCTGCCGCGGTCGAGCTGATCCACGCCTATTCGCTGGTGCACGACGACATGCCGGCGATGGACGACGATGCGCTGCGGCGCGGCAAGCCCACCGTGCACGTCGAGTTCGACGAAGCCACGGCCTTGCTGGTAGGCGATGCGCTGCAGAGCCTGGCGTTCGACATCCTCGCCGCGCAGCCGCTGGCCGACGCGGCGGCCACCCAGCTCGCCATGGTGCAGCTGCTGGCCCAGGCGGCCGGCTCGCGCGGCATGGCCGGCGGCCAGGCGATCGATCTCGCCAGCGTGGGCAAGCCGCTCGATCTGACCGAGCTCGAATTCATGCACATCCACAAGACTGGTGCGCTGATCCGCGCCGCGGTGCTGCTGGGCGCGCAGTGCGGCACGGTATCCGACGCAACCGCCGCCGCGCTCGACCATTACGCCAAGTGCATCGGTCTCGCTTTCCAGGTGGTCGACGACGTGCTCGACGCGGCAGCGCCGACCGCCACGCTGGGCAAGACCGCCGGCAAGGATGCCGCCAACAACAAGCCCACCTATGTGAGCCTGCTCGGCGTAGCGCGCGCACGCGAACTGGCGCAGGAACTGCGCACCGACGCCCACGCCGCGCTGGACAAACTGCACGCACCCGCCGAGCGGCTGCGCCAGCTGGCCGACTTCGTGGTCGAGCGGACCTTCTGACATGACTACATCGCTGCTCGACACCATTCGTACCCCGGCCGACCTGCGGGCACTCACATCGGCCGATGCACAGGTCCGCGTGGCCGTCCAGGCGAGGGCGA
>DASVPF010000300.1:0-9578 GCA_036382965.1 Thiobacillus sp. | reverse complement strand
GGTGAACCTGGACTGGAACGCGCAGTCACTGGCGGTGAGGGCGCAACTCGACCAGGACAAGATCAAGGCGCTGAATCTCAGCTCGGACGAGGTCGGGCGGCTGGCGGCGCTGCAACTGTCGGGCGCTACCGCCACCCGGTTTCGCGAGGGCGATCAGTCGATCGACGTGGTATTGCGTACCCCGCGCAGCGAACACCGCGACGTCGACGCGCTGGCTGCGCTTCCGGTCGGCAACTTCGGCGGAAAAACAGTGACCCTGGGGCAGGTTGCCCGCTTCCAGCCGGTATTCGAGGATGGCGTGATCTGGCGGCGCGACCGCCTGCCGACGATTTCGGTGCGTGGCGATCCGGTCGGCAAGACGCAGCCCGCCACGATCATCGACGCCATCGCGCCGCAGGTGGCCCAGTTCAAGGCGCAGTTGCCGCCGGGATTCCGGCTGGAGGTCGGCGGCCCGGTGGAGAGCAGCGCCAAGGCGAACGCGGCCATCGGCGCATCCTGGCCGCTGATCGTGATCACCACGCTGACCCTGCTGATGCTGCAGCTCGGCAATTTTTCGCGTTCGCTGCTGGTGGTGCTGACCGCGCCGCTCGGCGTTATCGGCGTGGCCGTCGCGCTGTTGGCGAGCGGGCGGCCGATGGGCTTTGTCGCGCTGCTGGGCATCATCTCGCTGGCCGGCATGATCATGCGCAACTCGGTGATCCTGGTCGACCAGATCCAGCAGGACGTGCGGCGCGGCCTGTCGCAGTGGGATGCGATCATCGAATCGACGGTGCGGCGCATGCGTCCGATCAGCCTCACCGCCGCCGCCGCCGCGCTGGCGATGATTCCGCTGTCGCGCTCGATCTTCTGGGGGCCGATGGCGGTGTCCGTGATGGGCGGGCTGGTCGCAGCGACCGTACTGACGCTGTTTTTCCTGCCGGCCTTGTATGCGGCGTGGTTTCGGGTTAAACCGAAATAACATTCAAGTCGCAAGGAAATCCCGATGAAAACGATCGGATTGGTGCTTGTGTTGATGTTGGGCGGATGTACGGGGCTGCAGTCGGCCGACCCGGCGTCGCCGTATTACGCGTATCCGTCGGGCTGGATGGCACAGCTCAACCGGCCGTTGACGATCCCGGCCGACGCCGCGACGGTGCGCCTGCAATACGGCCGCATTGTGCCGCGCAACAGCGTGCAGGAGCACGATCCGTTCTGCGTGGTGGAACTCGACACGGTGCGCGCTGAACCGCAGGTGCTGCAGCCGGGTCGCTTCGCGGTGTGGCGGGTGACACGCAGCATCAGCCCCATCACGGTGGCAGCGCCGACGCCGTTTGTGGAAGCGGGGTTTGTCGACGACGACAGCGCGCCAACGTTCCTGTATTTCATCACCGAGTTCCGCCTGCGCGACGCCGCGCAGCCGAGCCTGCGCGGCATGCGCTGCGCCTGGAACCAGATGGCGCCCGGCAACCGCGCGCTGATGCGGCATCTCACGCTGGCTGAGATCCAGGGCGCGCTCGGCGACTGGATGACGCTGATTCCACCCGGGGAGAACCCATGAAGCCTGCCGCTACCCGCGGTCCGCCCGATAGCCGGGTCAAGCTGTCGCACTGGGATCCCGACGACACCGCCATCCTCGGCAAGGAAAAAACCGACGCGCGGGCGCGCCTGGTCGAATACGGCACCCGGCTGGAAGCGCTGCAGGAGCGGCTGTACGCCGAAGGCAAGCACAAGCTGCTGATCGTGCTGCAGGCGATGGACACGGCCGGCAAGGACTCCACCATCCGCCACGTGTTTCGGGGCGTCGATCCGCTCGGCGTGCGGGTGACGAGCTTCAAGGCGCCGACGCCGCGCGAACTGGCGCGCGACTTCCTGTGGCGGGTGCATCAGCACGTGCCGGGCGCGGGCGAGATCGGCATCTTCAACCGCTCGCATTACGAGGACGTGCTGATCACGCGGGTCAACGGCTGGATCGATGCCGCCGAATGCAAGCGCCGCTATCGCCAGATCAACGAGTTCGAACGCATGCTGGCGGAAACCGGCACGACGATCCTGAAGTTCTATCTGCACATTTCCAGGGACGAGCAGAAAAAACGCCTGGAGGCGCGTCGCGACACGCCGGAAAAACAGTGGAAATTCCTGCCGGCCGACCTGGTCGTGCGCAAGCAATGGGACGACTACATGAAGGCGTACGAGGCGGCGCTGTCGGCCACCAGTACGGCGCATGCGCCGTGGCACGTGATTCCCGCCAACAGCAAGCTGGCGCGCAATCTGACGATATCCCGCCTGCTGATCGCGGCGCTGGAAAGCCTGGACATGCACTATCCGCCGCCGGCCGCGGATGTGGCCGGGACGATCATCGTCTGATCAGGGCGGGGCTATTTGATCCGCGTCAGGTGGGGCTGGCGCGAGGCAGTTGCCTGCGTGGCGGAGACCGGCTGCCAGTAGGGGAAGGCTTCCGGGCGGTGGATGTGGTAGCCCTGCAGATAGTCCACGCCCATGTCGTCCAGCAGCGCGGCCATGTCGGCGTCTTCCACCTGCTCGGCCACCGAATGCATGCCGAAGTCGCGCGCCAGCTGCGCGATCGAACGCACGATGGCCTGGTCGCGGCGGTCGTCCAGCATGCCGCGCACGAAGGCGCCGTCGATCTTGAGGAAGTCGGCCGGCAGATGCTTGAGGTAGAAGAACGACGACGCGTCGCGCCCGAAGTCGTCCAGCGCGAACCGGCAGCCGCGTTCGCGCAGGCCGTGAATCAGGCGTTGCGCGTCCGCCAGGTTCACCACCGCCGCGGTTTCCGTGACCTCGAAGCCGAGGCGCTCGCCCGCCACGCCGTAGTGGTCGAGCAGGTGGCAGACGGTGCCGAGGAAGGATTCGTCGGCGACGGTCTTGCCCGACAGATTGATGAAGTACACCGCGTTGTCGTCGGGCCGCGCGGCCAGATAGGACACCACGGCCTCGACCATCCAGCGGTCGAGGATGGGCGCCTGGCCGTAGCGTTCCAGCGCGGGCAGCAGCTTGGCCGGTCCCTCGACCATGCCGTTGCGCTGCCAGCGGATCAGCACCTCGTAATGCGGCTGGCCGCCGCTCGACGTCGGCTGGATCAGCTGGCGGTAAGGCAGGAACTGGTTGGCCTCCAGCGCCTGGGCGAAATCGGCCGCCCAGCCCATTTCCGCTTCCAGGCGTCGGAAGCCGACTTCGTCCGCTTCGTACAGCATGACGCGTCCGCTGCCTTCCGACTTGGCGCGGTAACACGCCATGTCGGCCTGGATCATGAGGTCGCCCGCGGTCGTCGGGGCTTCGGTGATGGGCGCGATCCCGGCGCAGGCGCCGAGGGTGAAGCGCCGCCCCTTGTGCTCGAAACGGAAGTCGCGAATGCACTGCACCAGTTGCCGGCAAATCCGGTTCGCCGCATCCGGCTGGGTGTCGAACAGGATGAGGCCGAATTCGTCGCCGCCAAGGCGGCCCAGATAGGCCTGATCGGGCAAGGCCGCTTTCATCGTCCGCGCAATGTCGATCAGCAGGGCATCGCCCACCGAGTGGCCGCAGGTGTCGTTCACCAGCTTGAACTGGTCGAGGTCGATGTAGCAGAACGCATGCTGCTGCGCCCGCTCGTGGGCAGTCCGTAGCGCGCGCGCCAGACGTCCTTCCACCGCGCGGCGGTTGGGCAGCGTGGTGAGGGGATCGTGGAAAGCCATCTCGCGCAGGCTGTCGAGCAGTTCCTTCTTCTCGGTTTCGTCGCGCAGCACATAGACCGCGCCGAGGCCGTCGTGGCTGATCAGCGGCGCACAGCTGTAACTGATGGCCAGGTTCTGGCCGAAGCGGGTGTGCAACTGGGCGGAACCGGTCTGGCCGAGCGGCGGCGGGGCCGACGGCAGGAAGCAGGCCGGCGCGTCCTCGTCGCCGCTCATCCGGTCGAGCCGCATCACGTCGTTGAGCGAACTCAGCATGGCGTCTTCGAGCGCGATGTCGAGCAGACTTTCGGCGGCGGGGTTGATATAGGTCACCTGGTTGTGCGGGTTGGTGACGACGACGGCGTCGTTGATCGACTGCAGCGTGACCTGCCAGCGTTCCTTCTCGTTGCTGAGGGCCGTTTCGTCGAGCTTGCGCTGCGTGATGTCGAAACGGATCGACAGGTACTTCAGCGGCAGGCCGTCATCGTCCTTGATCGGGATGATGGTCGTGGCGGTCCAGAACAGCCGCCCATCCCTGGCGCGGTTGCAGATTTCGCCGCGCCAGGTGCGTCCGCTGGCGATGGTTTGCCACAAATTCCCGAAAAATGCCGGCGCGTGCGTGCCCGAATTGAGCAGGCGATGGCTCTGGCCGATCAGCTCCTCGCGCGTGTAGCCGCTGAGGATGCAGACCTGGTCGTTGGTAAAGCTGAGGTTGCCGGCAAGGTCCGAGTCGGACACGCTGGCGGCGCTGTCGAGCGCCTTCTGCTGTTCGCCGAGGTCGGTGAGCAGACGCTCCAGTGCTGCGCTCATGGTGTTGAAGGCGCGCGTGGTTTGCTGCAGCTCGGGCGGGCTGCTGGGGTGGACGGGGATGCGCACGCTGTAATCCCCGGCTTCGATCTGGCTCGCCGTGACGCGCAGCCGGATCAGGTCTTTCAGGTTGATTTTCAGCAGCACGTGGATCAGCCAGCCGGTCAGGACGAATGCGGTGGCGAGCAGCAGGAACAAACGGGTGCCGAGATGCCACAGAAAGTCTTCGTAGGCGTGGGAAGACGGCTGGATGAGCAGGCGGCCGTATTGCTTGCTGCCCATGACGAGCGGCTGCTGCAGGACGGGAATGTCCAGGTCGGTCAGCGCGGCAAACCAGTCGGGACGGTCCGCACGGGATGAGGGCGCCAGTTCGCGCAGCGTGTAGCCGTTGGGCGCGGTGTATTCCGCATACAGCAGGTTGCCCTGCGCGACCGGCGCTTTCAGCTGCACGTGCACGGCACCGTAATCGCCCAGGATGGCCGAATCGGCCACCGTCTGCGCCAGCGCCGCCAGCTGGGCCGACGCTTGCACGCGCAATGCGGCGTCGGCATCCTGGCGGGCGATGTGCAGCGCCTGCTGTCCCGCCAGCGTGAATATCACAATCAGGACGAGCAGGACCGCCCCCATGACGCGGCCTTGGGTGCTGAGACGGGACGGCCGCAGGTGTTGTGTGAAGCGGGTGAACCGGGGGGCGGGACGAATGCGCATACGGAAGGAATCGGCGGCAAACGCCATTCCTGAAGTGCGACACGGGGCAGCGGTCAGCTTTTTTTCTTGCGCGCGCGCGGATGCGCCTGGTCGTAGACCTTGGCGAGGTGCTGCCAGTCGAGATGGGTGTAGACCTGGGTGGTGCTGATGCTGGCGTGGCCGAGCATTTCCTGCACCGCGCGCAGGTCGCCGGACGATTGCAGCACGTGGGTGGCGAAGGCGTGGCGCAGCATGTGCGGGTGCACGTGCTGGCCGAGCCCCGCCTGCACCGTCCAGCGCGTGAGCCGCAGCTGCACGCTGCGCGGCGTGAGGCGGGCGCCGCGCTGGCTGACGAAGAGCGCAGCGGTATCGCGCGCCAGCGGTAGCCGCTGCGGCAACCAGGCAACGACGGCGGCCAGCGCTTGCCGGCCGACCGGAACGAGGCGGGTCTTGTTGCCCTTGCCGGTGACCCGCGCTTCGCCGGATTGCAGATCGACGTCGTCGAGGTCGAGCCCGACCAGTTCCGCCAGGCGCAGGCCGGACGAATAAAACAGTTCGAACATGGCGCGGTCGCGCGCCGCCAGAGCGGGATCGGTCGCCGAGGCGTCCCCGCCGTCGAGCAGTTGCGCACACGCATCGGGCGACAGGATCTGCGGCAAGGCCTTGGCCGCCTTGGGCGGACGCAGGCCGCTGCAGGGATTGCCCGCATAGCCGAGACGGCGGCAGGCAAAGGCGTAGAACCCGCGCCAGCTCGACAGCTGGCGCGCCACGCTGGCGGGCGCCAGCCCTTGGCCGCGCAGCTTGACGATGGCGCCGCGAATGTCGCTGACGGTCAGCTCCGCCAGCGGCTTGCCGGCAGCCAGATTGGTCAGGTTGGTCAGGTTGGTCAGGTTGGTCAGATCGCGCCGATAGCCCGCGACCGTATGCGGCGACAGCCGCCGTTCGGCGGCAAGGTGTTGCAGGTAGTGGTTAATCGGGTTGGGTTCAGCCTTTGCTCCCTCTCCCGCAAGCGGGGGAGGGTTGGGGAGGGGGCTGGATTCCGCGTTCAATCCTGCATCCGCACCAGCGCGGCGCCGACCAGTTGGCCCAGCCGTTCGAGATAGAGCGTGCCCATGCCGGGGTAGAAGCGCTTGGCCTCTTCCGAGGCCAGCACCAGCAGTCCGACCGGCGCGGCGCCTGCTGCAGGCCGCAGCGGGATGCTGGCGAAGGCGCGCAGATGCGGGGCGATTTCGCCGAACCAGTTGTTGGCGTCGGCGAGGGCGAGCGGGCCGCACACCGGCTGTGCCATGGCGGCCGCGCTGTCGCGTACAGCTTGCGCCACCGGGTCGCTGAGGCCGGGTGCGGCGTCGGGCGGCAGGTTCCACGCGCGCAGCGCATGGTGCGGCACCGCGAAGCCTTCGCGCAGATGCAGCGCCAGCGCAGCGACGACATCCTGCGGCGTGCGCGCGGCGACCAGCGCTAGGGTGAGCGCATGCAGCTTCTCGGAAATGCCGTCGTTCTCCTCGCCGAACTGAATCAGCTCGGCGAGCTTGTTTTCCAGCATCCGCACCTTGTCGCGCATCGCGATCAGCTGGCGCTCGCTCATCGACACCGCGTGGGTGCCGTGCGGGTGCGGAATGTGCAAATCCGCCAGCAGGGTGGGAAAGTCGTTGAAAAAATTCGGATGCCGGGTCAGAAATTCGGCGATGGCCGGTGCGTCCAGGGGGGTGGGTTGTGTGTCCATTAGAGTTCGATCTCTCCTTCAAATACCGTTTCGGCCGGGCCGGTCATGTAAACCGGCTGGCCCGTGCCTGCCCAGGCGATGACGAGGTCGCCGCCGCGCGTGTGTACGCTGACCGGGCTATTGAGCCAGCCCTGCCGGATTCCCGCCACCGCCGCGGCGCAGGCGCCGGTGCCGCACGCCAGGGTTTCGCCGGCGCCGCGCTCGTATACGCGCAGGCGGATGTCGTGCGGTGTCAACACCTGCATGAAGCCGGCATTCACCCGCTGCGGAAAGCGCGCATGCGATTCGATGGCGGCACCGAGGATGTCCACCGGCGCGCTGTCGAGATCGTTTACCCGCAGCACCGCGTGCGGATTGCCCATCGACAGCGCGGCGACGTTGACGACGTGCTGGCCGACTTTCAAGGGATAGCTCAGCGCTTCGGCTTCGGCGGCGAACGGGATGTCGGCCGGCGCAAAACGCGGCGCCCCCATGGCCACCGTCACCTGGCCGTTGTCGAGGAGATGCGGCTCGATCACGCCGGACGCGGTTTCCACGCGGATCGCGGTCTTGGCGGTCAGCCCCTTGTCGTGCACGAAGCGCACGAAGCAGCGCGCGCCGTTGCCGCATTGCTCGACCTCGCCGCCGTCGGCGTTGAAGATGCGGTAGCGGAAATCGACGTCGTCGCGGCTGGGTTTTTCGACCAGCAGGATCTGGTCGCAGCCGACGCCGAAGTGGCGGTCGGCGATGCGGCGGCATTGTTCGGCGGTGAGCGCGACCGCCTGATTGACGCCGTCGAACACGACGAAATCGTTGCCGAGGCCGTGCATTTTGGTGAATTTCAAATTCATGCGGTTTTAAGCCTGGTGGTTTCCTTGAGCAGGCAATGGCCCATCGCCGTCGTCATGCCCATGGAGTGTAGCGCCAGGCATTGTTCGACGATAGCCGGCACGTGCTCGGCCGCGCGAAAAACGCCGACCGGGTCGGGATTCTGGAAAGTCACAGCGCTTTCTCCATCACGTAGTCGTCCATCACGAAGCTGTCACCGATGTCGAACACGCGCGCCTCGACGATGCGGAAGCCGTATTTCTCGTAGGCGTGGATCGCCTGCGCGTTGCCGCGGTTGACCTGCAGCCACAGACGGCGCACCTGCCGTTGCCGCGCCCAGTCCTCGACGGCGTGCAGCAGCGCGGCGCCGATGCCGTGCCGCTGCCGATCCGGATGCACGTAGAGCTTGTCGAGCTTGCAGCCGGTGTCGTCCAGGATGGCGTGGGCGAAGGCGACCGGCGTCCGGGCCTGCCGTGCGATCCACCAGGCCTGCCGGGGGTCGTCCAGTTGGTCGCGGAGCGTGGCCGGCGCATAGCGGTCGGCGAGCATGACATCGATCTGCGCCTGCGAAATCAGCGCCGGATAGGTGGCTTGCCACACGACACGCGCCAGCGCGCTGACGGCGTCGATGTCGTCGGCGGCCAGCCGTTGCAGGGTGAACGGCGCGTCATTCATAGAGACGGGCTTCGCCTGCCGGGCGGGTCTTGAAGCGGCGGTGCAGCCACAGGTACTGCGCCGGCATTTCGCGGACGCGGTCCTCGATGAACGCGTTCATGCGCGTCACGTCGGCGTCCAGATCGTCGCTCGGGAAGTTATCCCACGGCGGATAGAAGCGCACGCGATAGCCCTCGCCGCCGGGCAGCTGGCGGGTGATGACGGGGACGATCTGCGCATTGGTGAGTTTGGCCAGCCGCGGCAGCGCCGCCACGGTGGCGGCGGGGACGCCGAAGAAGGGCACGAACACGGCGTTGAGGCGGCCATGATCCTGATCCGGCAGGTAATAGAACGGCAGCCCGGACTTGATCGCGTTGAGCGTCGCCTTGATTCCCTGGTGGCGCTCGATCAGCACGATGTCGGAAAAGCGGGTGCGGCCGTGGCGCATGTATTTGTCGGAAACCGGGTCCTTGGCGCGCGCATACATCGACACGATGGTCTGATCCATCGTCAGTCGCACGCCGCCCATGTCGAGCCCGACGAAATGCGGCGCCAGCCAGATCACCGGGCGCACGCCGTCGCCGCGCGCGGCCTCCGGATTGTCGATCCGGATCAGGCGCCGCACGCGCGCTTCCGACCCCCACCACAGCAGGCCGTGTTCGAGCGCCGCACGGGCCGACGCCTGAAACGTCTGCCGCAGCCAGCGCTGCCGCACGGCCTGCGGCGTATCGGGAAAGCACAGCGCCAGATTGGTGGCGACGATGTGCCGCCGCCTGCCGGGCAGCACGGACAACAGCCCGCCCACGGCGTTGCCGATGGCCGCCTGCAGCGGCAGCGGCAGCCAGTGCAGCAGCCACAGGAAACCCACGCCGAGCCAGACCGGGAACAGCGCGGGACGCAGCAGGGTGCGAGCATTGGCCGGCTTCATGCTGCGGGCGGATCGTCCGGATGCGCGACGCCGCCCGGGCGTTTGTGGCGGTTGTAGCTCCACATGTATTGCGCCGGAAAGCGCCGCACGATGTCTTCCACGCCCTGATTGATGCGCGTGGCGGCTGCGGTCTTGTCTTGCGGCAGGACGTCGTGCAGCGGGAAGACGTGCAGGTGATAACCGCGCCCCCAGGGGAGCCGTTCGGCGGCGACGAAGAACGCCGCTGCGCCGGCGCTGGCTGCGGCAGACGTTCCAGGCGTCGGCCCGTGCGGCGCTCGAACACGGCCTGCTGTGGTGGGGATCGGAAGCGCGCGTGCGGCGCCTG
>DASVPF010000299.1:0-4723 GCA_036382965.1 Thiobacillus sp. | reverse complement strand
CCGCCTGTCCGCCGAGAATGCGCGCCAGCGTATCGGGTAACATGCGGATCCGGCCGCTCGCCACGGCGACGCGCCGGGTGTCGTCCTTGCCCGCGACGTCGACCATGACCGCTCGGCCGCGTTCGTCAAAATGGGTGAATTCGCTCATGCTCAGGAACCTTGTCGTTAATTCGCGCATCGTAAACGAAATGCCGTCGCCCGCCTTCCCCCGCCTCTATCCCGCTTGCTGATGCTGCGCACGCTGCTCGCGCTTCTTCTTGCTGTCCAGCCAGTGCTGGCCGCCGATCTGCCCGATCTGGGCGAAGTGTCGCGGCAATATTTCTCTGATCAGGAAGAACAGGCGCTGGGGCGCGTCATCATGCGCGACGTCTATGCCGACCCGCGCTACCTGGACGATCCCGAAATCGAAAGCTACCTCAACCAGCTCGGCTACAAGCTGGTCTCGGTCAGCACCCGCAACCAGCGCGAATTCACCTTCTTCGTCATCAACGACCCCAGCATCAACGCCTTTTCCATGCCGGGCGGCAACGTCGGCATCCACACCGGGCTGCTGCTCGCCGCGCAAAGCGAATCCGAACTGGCCGGCGTCATCGCCCATGAAATCGCCCACGTCACCCAGGACCACATCGCACGCATGGTCGCTTCGCAAAGCCAGAGCTACTGGCCGACCATGGCCGCACTCGCGCTCGCGCTGCTGGCATCGCGCTCCAATCCCAACGTGGCAAGCGCGGCGATTGCCTCCAGCCAGGCCTATTCCATCCAGAACCAGCTCAACTACAGCCGCGATTTCGAACGCGAGGCCGACCGCCTCGGGTACGAGATGATGACCCGCGCCGGTTTCGAACCGCGCGCCATGAGCAGTTTCTTCAACCGCCTGCAGCGCGCCAACCGCTTTTACGACACCAGCGCGCCGGCCTATCTGCGCACCCACCCGCTCACCAGCGACCGCATCGCCGATATGGAGGCCCGCAGCGAAGCGGCGCCTTATCGCCAGGTCGAGGACAGCCTTGATTTTCAGCTGGTGCGCGCACGCCTGCGCGCGCAGGAAGACAGCCCGCAGGACGCCGTTCTGGCCGCGCGCAACGTCCTGAAGGAAAAACGCTACAGCAGCGAAACCGCCGCCCGCTACGCCCTTGCCACGGCATTGATCCGGGCGCGCCAGTTCAAGGAAGCCGAAGCCGAGGTGCAAAGGCTGCTGACCGGCAAACCGGTCCATCCGATGATCCAGCAACTGGCTGCCCATACTGCACTGGCTTCCGGCAATCAAGGGATCGCCTTGCAGCGCTACCAGGCCGGCAGCGAAACCCACCCCGGCTATCGTCCCTTGCAGATTGGCTATATCAATGCCTTGCTGACTGCGGGCCGCAACAACGACGCATTGACCCAGGTCGACAAACAGCTCGCGCTGTATCCACTCGACCGCCGCTTGTGGCGGCTGGCCGCCCAGGCCCAGGCCCAGCTCGGGCATCGCCTGCAAAGTCATCGTGCCCAGGCCGAGGCGATCGCGCTGAGCGGCAATCTGGTCGCTGCCATCGAACAACTCACGCTTGGCATCAAGGCAGGCGACGGCAGCTTCCACGAATTGTCGGCCGCCGAAGCGCGGCGCCGCGAATGGCAGGAACTCGAAAAATCGCAGCGCAAAAACTAGCCTCGCAATGCGCAAACCCTGATTTGGCGCGGCTGGTAGGAATTTACCCTGCGTTTTCGAGGGAAAAATTCACGCTTGGCCTTGCATGGCAAAAACCAATTCCACTATGCTTCGTCTCATCCGTCACTGGATAGCGCTCACTGCACGACACCCAAGCGGCAGGCGCTTTCATCACCACGTCAAAAAATCAGGAGGATGACCATGCGAAAGTTGCACCAAGTAGCAACGGCCTGCGCGATCGGCGCCATCATGTTGTCGGGAAGCGTTCTGGCGCAGACCGCGGCGGCGCCCAAGAAAGAAGAAACCGGCAAGGACATCGCGTTCAACCGCACCAAGGGCAACTGTCTGGCCTGCCACGCCATGCCGACCGTGCCGGATGCCGAATCCGCCGGCATGTACGGCCCGCCGCTGATCGCCATGAGCGCACGCTATCCCGACAAAGCCAGGCTGCGTGCCCGGATCTGGGACGCCACCGCATTCAACCCCTCCACCTCCATGATTCCGTTCGGCAAGCACGGCGTTCTGACGGAGCAGGAAATCGATAAAGTGACCGATTTCATTTACGGTCTGTAAAGAACACTCTGCATTTTCAACAAGGAGATAGCTCAATGAATGCACTTCGTAGAAACGTACTGAAAGGCGCCGCTGGCGCAGGCACCGTGGCCGTGGCCGTGGCTGCCGGCCTGTTGAAGCCCACCCAGGCACTGGCTGCCTGGAACAAGGATGCCTTTGAAGCCAAGAACGTCGGCGACGCGATGAAGGGCCTGGGTGTTTCCGGCCCGGCCGACAGCAAGGCCATCACCATCAAGGCACCCGATATCGCCGAGAACGGCGCCGTCGTTCCGGTGGAAGTCACCAGCGGCATCGCCGGCACCACCGGCATCACCATTCTCGCCGAAAAGAACGCCAGCCCCCTGATCGCCGATTTCAGACTGTCCGGCGGCACCCAGGGCTTTATCTCCACCCGGATCAAGATGGGCCAGACTTCGCTTGTCCGCGCAGTCGTCAAGGCGGGCGGCAAGTCCTATACGGCCGCCAAGGAAGTAAAAGTCACCATCGGCGGTTGCGGCGGTTAATCGACCCTGCCCGCGTCCCCATTCTTCATATTCAGGAAAGGAAAGTCAAATGGCTGAACCCATGCGTATTCGTGCCACCATGGCAGGCGACGTCGCCGACGTCAAAGTGCTGATGAACCACCCGATGGAAACCGGCCTGCGTAAAGACGCCAAGACCGGCCAGCTGGTGCCCGCGTACTTCATTCAGGAAGTGACCGCCACCATCAATGGCGCCACCGTGCTGTCGGCCGATTTCGGCAGCGGCGTGTCCAAGAACCCCTACCTGGGGTTCAAGGTCAAGGGACCGAAAAAAGGCGACAAGGTCGTCGTCAACTGGGCCGACAACAAAGGCGACAAGAACAGCGCCGAGACCCTCATCGGCTAAGTCAGGCACCACATGAGCGGGGCATCAGGCCCCGCTCCCGTTTTATCATCAGGTTTATGGAGGACGGCATGAAACAACAAATCATTATGAAACTGCTGACGGGCATGGCCGGCTTGGGCATCGCGCTGGGGGCCGCCACGGCACACGCTTCGCCAGAATCGGACCGGCAGGAATTCATCAAGTACTACACATCCAAATACCCCAACGTCAAGGTCGAGGATTACGTCTACGGCGCGTTGGCATTCGATGCCGACAGCAAGGCACAGTACGACGCCATCATGGAGTTCCCGCCCTTCGAAGGCGATATCGAAAAAGGCCGCAAGATGTGGGAAACGCCGTTCAAGAACGGCAAAACCTATGCCGATTGCCTGCCCAACGGCGGCAAGCAGATCGCCGGCAACTACCCCATGTTTGACGAAGCCAAGGGCAAGGTCGTGACGCTGCAGGATGCCATCAACGACTGCCGCACCGCCAACGGCGAAGAGGCCTACAAGGTCAACGACATGAAGACCATGGGCACGCTGACCGCCTACATGCGCACGCTGTCCGATGGCATGCTGATGAACGTCAAGGTCGAGAGCCCCAAGGCCATGGCTGCGTATGAAGACGGCAAGAAAACCTTCTTCAGCCGCAAGGGCCAACTCAACTTCGCCTGCGCCAGCTGCCACGTGCAGAATGCCGGCACCCGTCTGCGCTCCGAGATCATCTCGCCTGCTGTCGGTCACGCCGTGCACTGGCCGGTGTTCCGCGGCGGCGACACCCTGGTGACCCTGCAGCAGCGCTACGACGGCTGCTTCAAGCAGGTGCGTGCCGTACCGCCCGCACAAGGCGGCGCAATCATGAACAACCTGGAATACTTCCATTCCTCGTTGTCGAACGGCATGCCGATGAAAGCCTCGGTATTCCGCAAGTAACGCGTTGCCGCACGGAAAAGCCCGGGCGACCGGGCTTTTTTCATTTGGCGGATTCCTCGAATATGAGCCGGAGCTACTATTTACCGGACAGGCCTCGCAAATCGACAATACAAACTATTCAACTTTTCCGAGGACACCCTCATGCACATGAACCGCCGCGAGTTTCTGCAGTTGCTCGCCGTCGCCGCCGCGTCCGGCATGGCGCTGGACAGCAAGTCCGCGCTGGCCGGCAAGGCGCCCGCCCAGTTCTATGATGTGCCGCGCCACGGCAATGTTTCGTTCCTGCACATCACCGACAGCCACGCACAGCTGCTGCCGATATGGTTCCGCGAGCCCAACGTCAACCTCGGCGTCGGGTCTTCCTACGGCAAGGCGCCGCACCTGGTCGGCCAGCATCTGCTCAAGCAATACGGCATCCAGCCCGGCAGTGCCGAGGCCCATGCATTCACTTACCTCGACTTCACCGAAGCGGCCAAAATCTACGGCAAGGTCGGTGGCTTTGCGCACCTGAAGACCCTGGTCGACACGGTGCGTGCGCAGCGCCCCGGCGCGCTGCTGCTGGACGGCGGCGACACCTGGCAGGGTTCGGCCACCTCGTTGTGGACCCATGCGCAGGACATGGTCGACGCCGGGGACGTGGTGGTGTCCGGCACCCTGGAGCAGACCCACGACCGGCTGCACACCGTGGTGCGGGAGGCGCTCCGCGACGGCGCCAGGGTTG
>DASVPF010000298.1:0-4500 GCA_036382965.1 Thiobacillus sp. | reverse complement strand
GTGCTGCTTGCGGCTATGCTGTTGTCATAAATGGAGAACTCATAATGGGCCGCGCCCAATGATCGGACGAATTTGCGGCATCCTTGCCGCCAAGCAGCCGCCGCAGGTGCTGGTGGACGTGAACGGCGTCGGCTACGAAATCGACGTCCCGATGAGCACCTTCTACACCCTGCCCGCGCTGGGCGAGAAAGTCAGCCTGCTCACCCATCTGGCGATCCGCGAGGATGCGCATCTGCTGTATGGCTTCGGCAGCGAGGTCGAGCGCGCGGCGTTTCGCGAACTGCTGAAAGTGTCCGGCATCGGCGCCAAGACCGCCCTGTCGGTGCTGTCCGGCCTGTCGGTCAACGACCTGTCGGCCGCGATCGCGGCGCAGGAAATCGGCCGCATCGTCAAGGTTCCCGGCATCGGCAAGAAAACCGCCGAGCGCCTGCTGCTCGAGCTGAAGGGCAAGCCGGTGTTCGCCGGCGCGATTGCCAGCGCGACGCCCGCGGGCGTCTCGGACGACGTGCGCCAGGCGCTGCTGGCGCTCGGCTACAACGAGCGCGAAACCACCGAAGCCGTGCGCCAGCTGGCGCCCGACCTGCCGGTGGGCGAGGCGATCCGGCAAGCGCTGCGGGGCCTGTCGAAGGCGTAAGGGCACGTGAGCGCCGCGCCACGCCCACGCTCTTCCGTATCCCTGCAGCGCCATTTTGTGTGGCTGCTGCTGAGCGTGGTGGGCATGTTCGCCGTGGGCATCGCCTTGAGCCTGTGGTTCAGCCTGCAATCCAACCGGGTGAACCAGCAGACGCTGCTCCAGATCGAGGCCGTGCAGGCGCGCGCCAATCTGGTCCGGCGGCTGGATTATTACCGCACGCTGCTCGACAACGCGGCGCGCGACCCCGAGCTGATCGGCCTGATGCGCACCGGTCCGGTCGCGGCGCAGCAGCAGTGGGCCGTGTCGCGCCAGCGGCTGTTGCCCGATCTGCTGGGGCTGGCGCTGGTCGATCCCCAGGGCCGTGTGCTGGGCGATGCCGCCTTGCGGCGTGCCGGGAGGACTTGCAGCGTGCCGGCGCATTGACGGATGGCCGGCCCGTGCTTCACCGCGGGATGGCGGGAGCCGACCATGTCGAACGGGTCGCCGCCGTACGCCATGCCGGCGGCACCCTGCTGGGCGGCGTCTTTTTGAGCGTGCGGCTGACGCAGTTGCAGCGCGTGATCGACGATTCGATCCATCCCGGCCATGCCGTTGCCGTCGTCGACGCGACGGGGACGACGGTCGTCGGCCGGGGCGCGATCAACGGGCCGCTGCGGCAAGTCCGCTTGCCGGTGCCGGGCACGGACTGGACGCTGGTCGCGCAATCTCCCGTGCAATGGCTGACGCGCAGCGGCGGATTGCAGGTGGTGGCGGGCCTGTTGACGCTGGGGGCGGTGCTGCTGGTACTGGTCGGCGGCATGGTGCGGCTGCGCCGCACCATGCTGCACGACATCGTGTCCACGCGCGACGCGCTGGACGCGCTGGCGCGGGATGAGGCGCCTCCCGCGATCGTCCCGCACTACGTCGAATTCGAACCGGCCGTTGCCGATATCAACCTGATCGCCCTTCATTTGCAGGAACAGCGCGCACGGCTGGAACACCTGAGCCTGACCGATCCGCTGACGCAGCTGCCCAACCGGCGCGCATTCGAGACCCGCTTCCCGCAGGCGCAGGGGCTGGCCGAACGGCAGCACCCGGTCGCGCTGGTATTGCTCGATATCGACCATTTCAAGCAAGTCAACGACCGCTACGGCCACGGCGTCGGCGATCAGGTCTTGCTGGCGCTGGCGCAGTCGCTGAGAGAGCTGACCCGGCGCGCCGATCTGGCGGCGCGTCTTGCCGGGGACGAGTTTGCCGTGCTGCTGTCGGGGCTCGATGCGGCCGGGGTCGACGCGTGGTACCGGCGCCTGAGCGACCATTTCAGAAGCGAGCTGAACGCGTTAGGACTGGAGCTCCAGACCGGGCTCAGCGCGGGACAGACCTGGCTGGGTGAAGCGCCCGACGACACGATCAACGGCGCGCTCGCGCGCGCCGACCGCGCGCTCTATCGGGCGAAGGCGCGCCGACGCGGCCGGCTAGTGCAGGATGCCGCGCCGGACGGGAACGGCGCGGAGTAGAATCCGGGCGTAACGCAGCTCCCCGTTTTCCTCCATGATCGAAACCGACCGTCTCATCGCCCCCGCCGCCGTCAGTCCGCAGGAAGAGCAGATCGAACGCGCGCTGCGGCCGCGCACGCTGGCCGAATATGTTGGCCAGGCGAAGGCGCGCGAGCAGCTCGAAATCTTCATCCATGCGGCGAGGAAGCGCAGCGAGGCGCTCGACCACGTGCTGCTGTTCGGCCCGCCGGGGCTGGGCAAGACCACGCTGGCGCACATCATCGCGCGCGAGATGGGCGTCAACCTGCGTCAGACCTCGGGGCCGGTGCTGGAGCGCGCGGGCGACCTGGCGGCGCTGCTGACCAATCTGGAACCGCACGACGTGCTGTTCATCGACGAAATCCACCGTCTCTCGCCGGTGGTCGAGGAAGTGCTGTATCCCGCGCTGGAGGATTTCCAGATCGACATCATGATCGGCGAAGGCCCGGCGGCGCGCTCGGTCAAGCTCGACCTGCCGCCGTTCACCCTGGTCGGCGCCACCACCCGCGCCGGCATGCTCACCAACCCGCTGCGCGACCGCTTCGGCATCGTGGCAAGGCTGGAGTTCTACTCGGCGGAAGAGCTCGGCTTCATCGTGCACCGCTCGGCGGGCCTGTTGCAGATGAACCTGGACGAGGCCGGCGCGCTGGAAATTGCCCGCCGTTCGCGCGGCACGCCGCGCATCGCCAACCGCCTGCTGCGCCGCGTGCGCGATTACGCCGAGGTGAAAGCGGACGGGCAGGCCACCGGTGCGGTGGCGGATGCGGCGCTGGTGATGCTGGATGTGGACCGGGCCGGTCTCGACGTGATGGACAGGAAGCTCTTGTCGGCGGTGGTCGAGAAATTCATGGGCGGGCCGGTCGGGCTCGACAACCTCGCCGCCGCCATCGGCGAGGAGCGTGACACCATCGAGGACGTGCTCGAACCCTTCCTCATCCAGCAGGGCTATCTGCAGCGCACACCGCGCGGCCGCATCGCCACGCCGCTGGCGTATCGCCACCTCGGCCTTGCCGCGCCCGCCGGCGCAACCGGCGCGGACTTGTTTTGAGACCGGCGTTTCACTGGCCGGTGCGCGTCTACTGGGAAGACACCGACGCCGGCGGCGTGGTGTATTACGCCAATTACCTCAAATTCATGGAACGCGCGCGCTCGGAATGGCTGCGTGCGCTCGGGGTCGAACAGGATGCGCTGCGCGACGACGCGGGCGTGGTGTTCGTGGTGCGGCGGGTGGAAGTCGATTATCTGGCGCCGGCACGCTTCAACGACCAGCTCGACGTGTCGGTCAGCCTGCACGAAGCCGGACGCGCCAGTCTCGGCGTGAAGCAGGAACTTATGCGCGGGCCCACCCGTCTGGCAGAAGCCGTCGTGACGCTCGCCTGCGTCGACGCGCTGCGTTTCAAACCCGTTAAAATGCCTGCGCCCATTCTTCAAGCCCTGGACCCACGTGAACCCTGAACTCGGTCAAGACCTTTCGCTGCTTCACCTCGTCCTCCATGCGTCGGTGCCGGTGCAGATCGTCCTGGCCCTGTTGCTGGGCGCATCGCTGATGTCGTGGTGGTTCATCTTCATCAAGCTGTTTGCGCTGAAGCACGCGGTGCGCGAGACCGATCGCTTCGAACGCGAGTTCTGGGGCGGCGGCGACATCAACGCCCTGTATAAGCGGGCGGCGGCCGAGCGCACGCAGGCGGGCGAAATGGAACGCATCTTCGAGGCCGGCTTCCGCGAATTCATGAAGCTGCGGCAGCAGTCCGGGCTGTCGCTCAACGTCATCATCGACGGCACCCGCCGCGCCATGCGCGCCACCTATCAGCGCGAACTCGACGGCCTTGAGTCGCACCTGGCGTTTCTCGCGACGGTCGGCTCGGTGTCGCCCTACGTCGGTTTGTTCGGCACGGTGTGGGGCATCATGATCGCCTTCATGGGCCTGTCGAGCGTGGCGCAGGCGACGCTGGCGCAGGTCGCGCCGGGCATTGCCGAAGCGTTGATCGCCACCGCCATGGGCCTGTTCGCCGCGATTCCCGCCGTGGTCGGCTACAACCGCTACACCCACGACATCGACCGCCTCGCCAACCGCATGGAGAGCTTCATGGAGGAGTTCTCCAACATCCTGCAGCGGCAGGCGTCGCACCATACCTGAATCATGGCGCGGGTTCGCAAGCAGGTCGCCCAGATCAACGTCGTGCCGATGATCGACGTGATGCTGGTGCTGCTGGTGATTTTCATGGTGACCGCGCCCTTCATCAATCCCGCCCAGGTCGAGCTGCCGAGCGTCGGCAAGACGTCGCAGGCGCCGCGCGCGACGGGCGTCCCCCGCGGGCGCATCCTCGTCCGCCACATCGTCCCGAACTCGAT
>DASVPF010000297.1:0-13902 GCA_036382965.1 Thiobacillus sp. | reverse complement strand
AAAAAGACCGCGCCGCTGAACTCCCTCTATGGACTGACATTGGAAACCGGGCTGCTATTCCTGCCTGCGTTGGCTTATCTCGCGGCGTGCGAGGTGGTGGGACAAGGTGCACTCCTGCACAGCGGGCTCAAGGCCGATTGGATGATGGTCGGGGCAGGGCTGGTAACGACCGTGCCGCTGCTGCTATTTGCTGCGGCCGCGCCGTCGCGTACACGCTGATCCTCTGCGGCCTGATATGGAACGGCACCGGCGCGCTGGTGCTGGGCGTGATCGGCACGGTGGCGTGGGACTGGATGCCGGCGCTCTTGGCCGGCTCGATCCTCGGCGGCTACCTCGGCAGCCACCTCGCCATCCGCAAGGGCAACCTGTGGATCAAGCGGGCGTTCGAGATCGTGACCATACTGATCGGCCTGAAACTGATCGTCGGTTAACCGGCCGGCGCGTGTGCTCCTGCGCGTTTACTCGCCGCCTTCCTGCTCCAGCCGCAAATACTGGTTGTAGGCATTCGCCCGGTTGGCTTCGTCGAACGCCGGCATGGCCCGGTACTTCGACCAGTCGGTTTTTGCGTAAGCCTCGTCGAAGGGGACGAAGTTGCGCGCGGCCTGTCCCATCTGGCGGCGCAGATAGCGCAGGTAGTCGTGGGTGAAGACGAGATCGGTGCGCGGGCTGCGCGAAAGCGCGCCATGGCCGGGCACCAGAATCCTGGGATCGAGCGCGAGCAGCGTGTCGAGCGAGGCGATCCAGGCGCGGCTGTCGGCGTTGCCGACGAACGGCACGCGGCCGCGAAACACCAGGTCGCCGGCATAGAGCACGCGGTCTTCCTTGACCCGCATCGCCATGTCCTCGTTGGAGTGGGCCGGGCCGACGTAGCGCAGGGCGAAGTGCAGGCCGCCCAGTTCGAAGTCGGTGTCGCCATCGAGGAAACGGTCGGCCTCCAGCAAGCGCGTATCGTCGTCGACCCAGGGGAAGAGGACTTCCTTGCGCTGGGCCAGGCGCTGCGCGGCTTCTTCCGTGCGCGTGGCGCCCTCGGCAGCGCGATGCGCCCAGATCTCGGCGCCCGCGGCCTTGAACACCTGCAGGCCGTAGAAGTGGTCGGCATGGTAATGGCTCACGATGACGCGCCGGATCGGCTGTCGGGTGACGGTGCGGATCAGGCCGAGCAGTTTCTCGGCCAGCGGCGGCGAAGCCAGCGCGTCGAATACCACCACGCCGTCCTTCGTGACGACGAAGCCCGCATTGGACATGAAGCCCTGGTTTTCGCTCGACGCGGCGCCCGGCAGGCCCTGCACGAAATAGCTGTGGGGGCCGATGCGCTCGGCCTTCATCGGCACGGTCACCGCGGCGGAATTGGCCCAGGCGGACGGCAGGAAGGCACAACAGAACAGGGCAAGCAGAAAACGCTGCATGGCTTAATCCGGGAATCAGGTGGAACGATTATAAACAGCGCGTGCACCTGCGGGTTTGCCGCAACGTAGCAGGCGATGCTGTGATATCTTCAAGCCTGCAAGAGGGAGCGACATCCGTGTTCAAGAAACAGTGGCCGGCGTTTGTGCTGGCATTCATATTGCCGCTGCTGGCGGTGTTCTGGTGGTGGGGCGGTTTTAATACGGTCAGTGTGACCGAAACCGATGCTGGGCCTTACCGCTATGCCTACCTCGATTACGAAGGCCCGATCAGCGACATGCGCAAATCGCAGCGCGCGGTGCTGGACAAGTTCAGCGCGGCCAGGGTGGTGGCGGGCGACACCCTCAGCGTGATTCTCACCGACCCGCGCGCCGCCAACGGCAAGGTGCGCGCGCAACTCGGCTACGTCCTGGCGGATACCGCCGCGATTCCGTCCGGCCTGAAGGAAGGCCGCATCGAGCGCCGCCCGGTGTATGCCGTCCAGGTGCAGGCGGCGGCGCTGCTGGCGCCGTCCAAGGCGTATCAGGCGCTGTCCGATACGCTGGCGTCGCGCGGGAAAACGCTCGCCATGCCGACGATCGAACGCTATCGTCCGGCTGGTCGGACCAACCGCATCGGCACCTTTACCCTGGAAATGAATCGCTGATGGTTTTCGTCTCCGTGCTCGCTGCCGTCGCGCTCGAACAGTTCCGTCCCTTGCGCCAGCCGCTGCTGCACTACCAGCATTACAGCCGCTTCACCCAGTGGATCGAGCGCCGCTTCAATGCCGGCGAATACAGCCACGGCGCGATCGCCTGGGCGCTGGCGGTGGGACCGGTGCTGGCGATGGTGTGGCTGGTTTTTGCCGCGCTCGACGGCATCAGCCCGTTCTGGGGCTGGGCATGGAACGTGGCGGTGCTGTATTTCACGCTGGGGTTCAAGTATTTCAGCGATGACGCCGAGCGCATCGCCACCCTGCTGCGTGCCGGCGAGCTCGACGCGGCGCGCGCGCAGCTCGGTGCCTGGCGGGGCGGCGACGCCAGCCAGTTTTCCGCCGACGACCTGGCGCGCGTCGCCATCGAGCAGGTGATGGCGGCGAGCCATCGGCAAATGTTCGGCGTGCTGTTCTGGTTCGTGCTGCTGGCCCCGCTGGGGCCGGTCGGCGCAGTGCTGTTCCGCACCGCCTCGATTCTGGCGCGGCGCTGGGCGGCCAGCCGCGGCCTGTTTGGCGGTTTTGCACAACGTGCCTTTCATGCCGTCAACTGGCTGCCCGCGCGGCTGACCGCGCTGACCTATGCCATCGCCGGCAACTTCGAGGACGCCATGTTTTGCTGGCGTACCCAGGCAGGCACCTGGCCGGAGACGGAGGAGGGCGTGGTGCTCGCCGCCGGTGCGGGTGCCATGGGCTTTCGCCTGGGGCAGAGCGTCAACGTCGGCGGATCAACCGTGTGGCGCCCCGAGCTTGGCACCGGCCAGCACCCCGACGTCGACTGCATCGATAGCGCCGTCAGCATGATCTGGCGCGGCTTGGTCATCTGGCTGGTGGCGGGACTGCTGGTCGTCATCGCCGGCTGGGTCGCGTAACGCTTCATGCTCAACGCGCTGTGGGTCGGCTTCTTCATGACCGCCTTTCTGATTGCGTTATTCAAACTGGTTTTCCTCGGCGACGCCGGGATCTTCGCTGCGCTGGTGAAGGCATTGTTCGACAGCAGCAAGACCGCGTTTGAAATCGCCCTCGGCCTCACCGGGGTGATGGCGCTGTGGCTGGGCATGATGAAAATCGGCGAGCGCGCCGGCATGCTCGACCTGCTGACGCGCGGCTTGGCGCCGCTGTTCAAGCGCCTGTTTCCCGACGTGCCGGCGAACCATCCCGCGCTCGGCGCCATGACCATGAACATGGGCGCCAACATGCTGGGACTGGACAACGCGGCGACGCCCCTCGGCATCAAGGCGATGCAGGAACTGCAAAAGCTCAACCCCAGTCCCGACACCGCGAGCGACGCGCAGGTGCTGTTCCTCGTCATCAACACCGCGTCGGTGACCCTGCTGCCGGTGACCATCTTCACCTTCCGTGCCCAGCTCGGCGCGGCCGATCCCACTGATGTATTTGTTCCGCTCCTCATCACCACCTACATCGGTACGCTCACCGGGCTGCTGGTCACCGGCCTGTTCCAGCGCCTGCACCTGTGGAACCGCGTCACGATGGCTTACCTGGGCGGCGCCACCGCGCTGATCGGCGGACTGGTCGCGTATTTCTCCAGCCTCGATGCCGCGGAGATGACGCGGCAGTCGGCCATCCTGAGCAACGTCGTGCTGTCCGGCCTCATCGTCTTGTTCCTGCTGATGGCGGTGCGGCGCCGCGTCAACGCCTACGAGGCGTTCGTCGAAGGCGCCAAGGAAGGCTTTCACACCGCGGTCACCATCATCCCGTATCTGGTCGCCATGCTGGTGGCGATCGGCGTGTTCCGCGCCAGCGGCGCGCTCGATTTGCTGATGGGCGCGATGCGCAGTGCGGTGCTGGCGCTGGGCTTCGATGCGCGCTGGGTCGACGCGTTTCCCACCGCGCTGTTGAAGCCGTTTTCCGGCAGCGGCGCACGCGCGATGATGATCGACACCATGCAGGCGCACGGCGCCGATTCGTTCGCCGGACGGCTCGCGTCCATCGTCCAGGGCAGCACCGAAACGACCTTTTACGTGCTGGCGGTGTACTTCGGCGCGGTCGGCATCAAGCGCGTGCGACACGCCGTCACCTGCGGGCTGATCGCCGACCTCGCCGGCATCCTGGCCGCCATCGGCATGGCCTATCTGTTTTTCGGCAAGGCAGCATGAAGACCTACGACACCCTCGCCGCCGTCGATCTCGGCTCCAATTCCTTCCGTCTGGAGGTGGCGCGGGTGGCCGGTGACCAGCTCTACCCGCTCGATTCGCTGAAGGAAACCGTGTGCCTCGCCGGCGGGCTCGGCGACGACAAAATCCTCGACGAGGCGACGCAGGCGCGTGCACTGGCCTGTCTGCACCGCTTCGGCGAACGCCTACGCGGCCTGTCGCCGGAAGCGATCCGCTGCGTCGGCACCTCGACGCTGCGCATCGCCCGCAATGTCGACGCATTCATCCCCAGGGCCGAGAGCGCGCTCGGCCACCCGATCGAGATCGTCGCCGGACGCGAGGAAGCGCGGCTGATCTATCTCGGCGTGGCGCATTCATTGCCTGCCTCGCCCGGCCGGCGGCTGGTGGTCGACATCGGTGGCGGCTCCACCGAATTCATCATCGGCCACGGCCTGAAACCGCACGAGCGCGAAAGCCTGCACATGGGCTGCGTGAATTTTTCGCAGCGCTTCTTTACCGGCGGCGTGGTCGACAAGGCCACACTGAAGGCCGCCGAGGTGGCGGCGCGCGTCGAGGTCGAACGCATCGCCCGCGAGTTTTCAAAAGCTAACTGGCAGCAGGCGGTCGGATCCAGCGGCACCGCGCGTGCGCTGCGCGAAATCCTCGAACAGAACGGCTGGTCGGCGCACGGCATCACCGCCGACGGCCTTGCCCAATTGCGCGGCCAGTTCATCAAGGCGGGCCATGTCGACGCACTGGAACTGACCGGCCTGACGCGCGACCGCCGCCCGGTGATCGCCGGCGGCTTCGCCATCATGGCGGGCCTGTTCGCCGAGCTCGGTATCGAACAGATGGACGTCGCCGAAACCGCCATGCGCGAAGGCATCCTCTACGACCTCCTGGGGCGTTTCCACCAGCAGGACATGCGCGAGGCGACGGTCGACGAATTCATGCGCCGCTACCACATCGACGGCCAGCAGGCCGCGCGCATCAAGCGCGTGGCGCTCAAATTGCTGACGGCCAGCGGGAGCCAGGACGAAAACGACGTGCGCTTCCTCGACTGGGCCGCGCGCCTGCACGAAATCGGTCTGTCGGTGTCGCACGGAGGCTACCACCGCCATTCCGGCTACATCCTCGAAAACGCCGACATGCCTGGCTTCTCGCGCACCGACCAGGCGCGCCTCGCGCTGCTGGCGCACGCCCAGCGCGGCGCGCTGACGAAGCTGCCGGTATTTGCCGCCAGCACGGTGTCGGACAACGACCGCCTGCTGGTGTGGCTGCTGCGCCAGGCCGTCATCCTCTGCCGCAGCCGCGCCGAACCGCGCCTGCCCGACGTGAAAGTCGAGGCCAGCGGCAAACGTTTCCGCCTCACCCTGCCCGAAGGCTGGCTGGAACGCCGGCCGCTCACCCAGCGCGCGCTGGAGGAGGAGGCGGTGCACTGGCACGCGGTGGGGATGAAGTACGCATTCGCCTAGGCGCTTGGCTCATCCAGCCCTGAGCCTTTCGACTGTGCTCAGGACAGGCTTGTCGAAGGGCACATTCGTTCGGGCATTAATACTGACGCTTGAAAAACTGGACAGCCCTCTCATGCGCTTCAGCGGTCTCACGCGTATCGAAGGTGCCAAGATTCCGCCGCTTCCCGGTCTTGGGATCCTTCTTTCTCGAATACAAGCGGAATTCTCCGGATTTGAGTCTTCTGATCATGGGGTCGGCCTCCAGGGTTGAAACATGCGCAGCCCACTCTTGAGTGGGCTGCTGCCGGCATAATCTAGGGCACGGGCTTGAAATGTCGGTTTTCTTTACAACGATAAAGGAAAGCTTTATTTAGTCTATTGTTTTGGCTGGACAAACTATCCTCGGAATAATATTTGCTTTACAAGCACTTACGCTCTCACGGGCACAAATCAAAAATTACTTTTTTGGAGGAATTCGCATGGGTATCAGGCAGAAGCAGATTGCGTTCGCAATCATGGCCGCATTGAGCCATGGCTCGGCGCAGGCGCTGGTTGGCGGCAGCGTGGACGATAACCTGGCCAGTTCGCCTTGGGCGGGGGTGGGGGCGATTTCCATCAATGGCAATGTCTATTCCGGTGTGCTGCTGGACAGCGAGCATGTGCTGACCGCCGCGCATGTGGTAAGCGGTCAGGTGGCAACGCCCACCAATGTCAGTTTCTCGCTCAATACGGGCGGCAACCTCACGCAAACGCTCGGCGCCACAACGATTAGTGTGTATCCGGGCTTCACGGGCACCACGCCCGGCGCGGACGGCGTCTGGCACGATGATCTGGCGATCATCACGCTGGGCACGCCGGCTGCGGCCAGCGTGCCGACGTATGGCCTGTATGGCGGGAGCCTGGGCGGCCAGACCCTCACCCTCGTCGGCTATGGCGCCGGGGGCGACGGCATTAACGGCGTGACCAGTGGCGCCAACGCCAGCGTCAAGCGGGTGGGGCAGAACAAGGTGGACATGCAGCTGGTGGACGACGACGGCGGATCGTTCAACGAAGTCTTTCTGTTCGATTTCGACGGCCCCGATTCGGGCACCAATTATTTCGGTTCGCCCAAGCCGTCCAACCTGACACTGGGTGCAACGGTCGAGGCGCAATTTGCCGGCGGCGATTCCGGCAGTCCCGTGTTCGTCTACGACAACGGCATGTGGAAGATCGCTGGCGTCGCTAATTTCAACGGCAGCACCCCTTTGTCAGGCGGCAGCAATGTGCTGTTCGGCTCGTTCGGCGGCGGCTCCATCGTGGCACCCTATACGGCCTGGATCGAGTCGACCATTGCCGCACCGGTGCCGGAACCCCAGGCCTGGATGATGATGCTGGTCGGCATGGGGTTGATGGGCATGGCCGTTCGGGCCAAGGTCAGAACCTGACAATACGCCGCAATGGAAATGCACGAAGGGCCCGCTTGCGGGCCCTTCGTGCGTTGTGCCGTCCGTTTCGTTGATGAGGCCTTCGTGAAAAGATCGACCCGAATGAGTATGTGCAGATTCGCCCCGCCGGGCGACATGTGCCGATTGAATTCCACCCGCACGGCATCGTGCAGTTCTAGCGATAAGCTGTGTTCGGTATGCGTCACCTTGAGGATATGGTTCTCGCACTGACTGAAATCGTCGAAGTTCACCGGCTGCATGAAGAACGTCTGCTTCACCAGCGATAGCGTTTGCATGGAAACCGCTTTTACCTCCGCAGCGAAAGCCGCATCGCGCACCGCTTTCTCGTCGTGGAACAGCTGCAGGATGTCGTTGAAGTCGCTCGCATAAACGGGCTCCGAAATGTACGCCACACCGCACGGTTTCAGCACCCGGCGAATCTCCGCCAGCGCGTCGTCCATCAGCTCGGTCGGAACGTGGTGCAGCGACTTGAACATCGTCACCACGTCGAAGCTCGCGTCCGCAGCCGGGATGGCCTCGGCGCCGCCTAGTTCGAAGCGGATATTGGCGGGCGCGTCCGTCGCCTGGTTGGCCGCGAGCTGGATCGTATTCACTTCCAGTGCCAGCACCGAGGCGGCCGTTTGCGCGACCAGGCGAGTCTTGTCCGCCTTGCCGCAGCCGAGTTCGAGTACGTGCGCGCCCGGCAGCGACAGCAGTTCGTCGATGATGTCCTTCTCGTCGGCGACACGGCGTGCATCGGGGTCTGCGATTCGCATTTCGTTGGCGTTCATGGCTGGAGATCGATTGTCGGGGAACAGGTGTGCTGCGTACGGCGCCATTCGGACGGCTTGCGGCAGATCGGTCCGTCCGATCAGATTCTCGACGCTTTGCGCAATGGCGGTGGCGATCTCGTGGATTTCGTCGGACGTGAAATGCTCGAGGAGGCGGCGCGCGATCGAGGGGGAAATGTGGATGGTGCGGGTCGTGCCATCCGCCAGCATGGCCGTGGTGCCGACTGCGTGGTGGCTGACCAATTCCTCGTCCGCTTCGGCGCGCAGCATCTGCTCGTCCATGATGGCTTCGTACTCGGCATCGACGGCGTCCTGCAGATCATCGGCAATCCCATCCGGCAGTTCGACCACAACGCCTGCGATCTCGTCCTGCCGCCCTCCGCTAGGCGCCTGCGCGCCGTGCCGTCATCAGAAACACCGGGTAGTCCCGCGTCCTGCTCTCGCGTTCCTTGGCGATGCTGAACACGGTCTGGAACCGCACGTCGGCAAACCCGGCCTTTCCGGCGCGCGCGCTCAGGTTGGTGCGGTCGAAGCCGTGGTGCACGTCGACCTCCGGGCCGTGAAACGAGCCGTCCTCCTGGTCGAGGTCGGCGACGCAGAGCGTGCCGCCGGGGTTCAGCAGACTGTGAAAGAGGCGCAGGATGCGGTCGGTGTCGGGCACGTGGTGCAGCGTCATCGAGGTGACGATCAGGTCGAAGCGCTGCGCTGGCGGCGGGTCGGCGAGCAGGTCGAGCTTCAGCGGCGTCATGTTGGTGACGCCCTGTGCGGCGATCTTTCCGGCCAGTACATCGAGCATGCCGGCGGAGCTGTCCGCCGCGAGGATCGTGCCGAGCTCGTCCTTGAGCGGGAAGGAGAGCAGGCCCGTGCCGCAGCCGTAGTCGAGCGCGCTCATGTCCCGACGCAAGGGCACGGCCTTGCGGATGGCGTCGGCGATCTTCTGCCCGCGCTCCCGGAACAGCGGGTTGTCGTCCCATTGGCGGGCCTGGCTGTCGAAGTGGGCGGCGTCGAGTCGGGTGGTGGCTTGGCTCATGAGGCGATTTTCAGATGAACTGCGTCTGGTTGCGGCCGGACGCCTTGGATTTGTAGAGCGCATTGTCCGCCCGGATCAGCATCGCCGCCAGCGAGTCGTCTTCCTGATCCCGCCATTGCGTCACCCCGATGCTGACCGACCAGGGGATCGGCTGGACCGCCTTTCCGGCTTCGTGAAGGCGCTCGGCAACGCGCATGGCCTGGTCGAGATCGGTGTCGGCAAGCACTGCCATGAATTCGTCGCCGCCGAAGCGGGAGAGCTCGTCGCTTTCCCGAAGAACGGTCCTGGCCCGCCTGGAGAAATCCACCAGCACCTTGTCGCCCTCGAGATGGCCGTGCGTGTCGTTGATCTCCTTGAAGTTGTCCAGGTCGATCAGCATGAGCGCGAGCGGGCTGGCGTGGCGTTTGACGCGGGCAATCTCCCGCTGCAGCTCATCCATCGCCGCGCGCTTGTTGAGGCATTGCGTCAGGTCGTCGTAGCGGCTGGTGAATTCCAGGTCTCGGTGCAGCCTCTCGGACGCGAGCATGACGAAGCTGATGGTGCCCAGCGGAATCATGATCGAGGGAATGGCGAGATAGGCCACCTGAGCGGTCGAGGCGTCGAACACGCCGGTGGGCGGATCGAAGCCGAACAGCAGACTGCCGAGGCGCGCGACCCGCACCAGGGCCAGCATCGCCAGCGAAAAGACCAGCACGTGGCGGCCTGGCGTGCGCGGCAGTTCCTTCAGCGCCCCCCGCAGCAGATCGAGGATCACGATCAGCGTGAACAGATATATCGTCCCCACCCGCATCGCGATACTGGGATGAACATAGGTGAACCAGACAAACAGCGCAAGGTAGGACAGCACGAATGCAAACAAGCCGGCACGGGGAATCCGGGCCTCGGTCCCGGAAAATTTCCGGATGCCCGCGTTCATCAGCATGAAGCCGCCCAGGATCGTCAGGTTGGCGAGCACGATGCTGAACAGGTCGGGGATATGGTCGCGGGCGATGAACAGCGGCATGCCGAGCGTCCATGGCGAGCAGCCCCCAGCTCCAGTCGCCCAGGCCGCCGATGCTCCTGGGGTAGGTGCGCGCAATGATGAACAGCACGCCGGCCATGGTCAGCGCCACGAAAAAGGAAGTCACCAGAATGATCAGGGGGGCGTTCATCTTTGCTGCTCGATTGTTGCGGGGCGTTCCGGAAAACGGCAAGTCCGGAATGGACCGCCTCGTTCCCGGTACGCAAAGTGCGTGAGTTTACGGGCAGAGCCCGCGCGCGACTATGGGTTGGTTTTACGCTTCGAAGATAAACGCGCTGCCTGCATGCCATGATGGGTGTATGCTAAAACTTCAAACGCCAACGGTTTCCCCATCCCCTGCCTTCTCTGCAGGCGTCGTCGTCGCTCGTCGGGACGCCAGCGGATGGCGCCTGCTGGCGCTGCGCGCCTACCGCAACTGGGACTTTCCCAAGGGCACGGTGGAGCCGGGCGAAGCCCCTCTGGATGCGGCTATCCGCGAGACGGCCGAAGAGACCGCGATCGGCGATCTCGTCTTCCGCTGGGGCGAGGAGTATTGCGAGACCGCACCCTATCGCCAGGGCAAAGTGGCGCGCTACTACCTGGCAGAAACCGCGCAGGCGTTCATCACCCTGCCGGTTTCGCCGGAACTCGGGCGCCCCGAACACGACGAATGGCGCTGGGTGAGTTTTGATGAAGCAGGACGCCTGCTGCCATCGCGGCTACAGCCCATTCTGGCCTGGGCAAGAAAGCGGCTTGAGGCGTGAATGTGTCTTGTCAGGAAAGATCAATGGAGCCTGGAGCCAGGTCCCTTTGATTCGTTATCGACGAGCAGGCGGCCGCCCCCAGTCTGTCACGCCGGTGCGCGCAGAGCCGGCAGCACGCGTTCGACCGCGTCCAGGGAGATTCGGGCGCTGGCGGGAGAAAGCGTGCTGTAGTCAGATAGCACCTCGGCCGGCAAGCGCCCGACGATCTGCGTGAGATCGGCAAAACGGATGCCTTGGCGGACGAGAAAGGCGATATACGTATGCCGCAGCGCCGCGGGGCTCACCTCCGCAGGATGTTCGATTCCCGCATCGTGCGCGGCACAGAGCAGTTCGGCGCTGATATCCGGCAGGCCGATGGCGCGGCCCTGCGCATCGGCGAGGAGTTGCTGTCCCGGTTGTTTCGCGCGCCCGATAATCAGCTCCGCCAGCGCTTTGCCCATCGCGGCTTCACGGGCCGACTCGCCGCCAATGTGGATCACCCGCCGTGGCAGGTCCACATCGTCCGATTTCACGGCCAGCGCTTCCTCCGCGCTGATGCCGCTCAGCAGCATCAGCATGGCCAGGCGGGCGGTTTCGCTGCCTGCGCGCAGGAGGGCGTTCACTTCGTCCTGGCCGAGTTCGCGCGGGAGAGCCGGCTGCGAGCCGAGCAAAGCCGCGCCCGCCGCCGGCAGGGCCCAATTCGCCGGGCCCCCCAGGGTCAATGCGTCGGCCGCTTCGTGCAGTCGGCCGGCGGGTGAAAGCGACTGGGCCAGAACAAAAGCCGGCTGCGGCTCGGGACGATTGAACAGTTCGACGAACCACATGGCCAGCAGGCCGAGCACGAGGGAGCCCGCTACGCTGATGGCGGCATCGCGCGCATAGAGCGGACGCCACGCTTCCAGCGGCGTGGTCGCGGCTTCGACCACCTGGACCGCAGGTTTGCGGTCCAGCTCGCTGGCCTCCAGCCTGAGCTTGCGCTGAACAGCCGCCCGGTACACGGTCTGCATCCCGTTCAGATCGTCCTGCAAGGATTTGAACGCGCTGAAATGAGCGGTGAATTGCTGCACCGTGCTGCGATCTTCGGCGCCCTGGAGGCGGATCCGGTTGACGGTTTCGCGCGCGCTTGCCACTTCGGCCTCCGCCTCAGCCAACGCCGCCTGCTGGCCGATCACCCGCTGGGTCTTGATCTGCTGCTCCAGGTTGTCCAACTGCGTGCGCTTGGCCCGGATCACCGGATCCTGGGACATGAAGCCGGAGGTGAAGCTGCGTCCCTGCTCGGCCAGATCCTCGCGCAGCTGAGACGCGCGCTTCTCCAGGTCAGCCAGAGTCGGGTCGTCCTTCGAGCGGACCACGCCCTTGCCCCCGGCCGCCGCGTCGCGCACGGAGCGCAGCTTGCCTTCGGCGATATCCACGGCCTCGTTGGCCTTGTTAAGCGAGGTGGAAAGCCCGGTTACCCGCGCCAACACCTGATTCTCCTCGCGCTCGGGAGAGACGATGTCGTACCGGATGCGAAACGATTCCACTTCCCTTTGCTTGGCGGCCACGTCTGCCGCCAGCTTGGCGGCCTCATCGCTGGCCGCGGCCAGGGCCTGCCTGGTGGCGTTGCGGTACGCCGCGTCCAGATGCTCCTGGAACACTCCGACGACGGTGTTCAACAAGGGGGCGAGCAGCTGCGCATGTCCGCCTGTGGCGGCCAGTTCCACCACATGGGTGTCGGCGATGGGCGTGATGAGTAACGCGGACTGCAGCCCGTCCACCGGATCGGCTCCGAGCGAGGACAGGTCGTAGCCTGGCCGCAGCCGTTCGATGGCTTGCTGCAGGACCGGACGGCTGGTCAGCACCTGCACTTCAGTCAGAAACGGCCTGGCGCTTTCGGATGTCTGATTCGCCGCTGCCGGGACGGGCGCCTGTCCGGCCGCCATGAACATGGTGGGCGGCGCAGCCGCTGCCGGCGTGATCTGCACCCGCGCTTCGGCTCGGTATTCTGCCGGGCGCAGGAAGGTAAAGCTCAAACTGATCACGCACGCCAGCGCAAAGACGACCAGGAAAACCAGGCGCCGACGTCGGTTGATGCGCGTCGTCGCCGACGTCAGCGCGGGTGCATAGTCCGAACGCCAGGAACCTTGCCCGGTAGGGGGCGTAATGAAGTTCATGAAACTCTCCTCCTCCGAGGGTGGCGCGCCAGCCTTTCAATCAAGCAAGCGCTTGGTTAGGGGCGGCAACGCCTTCGCCCATTCTATTGAGACTTCCATAACTCATGACACTAGCAGAGCGTAGCCTGGATCAAAGGGGTCAGTGGATCGATGGGGTCAGTTCAGCCTGACGCCAGTGATTGTAGTTGTGGGAATCATCCGCTAGCGCACGGCCCGTTTAAAACACGTCAACCGAACATCCACACTCAACGACAGGGCCGTCAGCGCAGCCGCCGCCGCGCGGCCCTCGGCCGTGGCGCGGTGGAGATGCGGCGTCATCGCCAGCAGGTCGGCAATCTGTTCGGCGCTGGTCAGTTCGATCGAGAAGCGGATTATTTCCGTCGGCAGGCGGCTGAAGCCTTCCGGGGTTTGCAGGTCGGCCGGGCGTTCCGGCTTCAGGCTGGGGTAGATGATCTCGCGCAGTTCGCGCAGATGATCGGGCCCGGCATCGACCTGCACCATCAGTCCACCCGGCTTGAGCACCCGTGCAAACTCCGTATACACCGGGAAGCCGAACATGCACAGCACCCGATACAGCGTGCCCGAAAGCACCGGCAGGTTGGCGTTGCTGCCAACCACCCAGTTGGGTCGCCTGTCCTGCTTCGCCGCCGACAACGCCGCCCATTTGGAAATATCCAGCCCCAGCAGCGCCAGCGTGTGTGCATCCCCGGCCGCTGCGGCCAACTGGCGCAGGTAGTAACCCTCGCCGCACCCGGCATCGAGACAGCTGATGCTTGCGTCAGCGGGCAGATCGGCCAGCACGGCCCGGCTCACCGCAGCCGCAATCGGCTGGTAGAAGCCGGCCGCGAGAAAACGCCGCCGCGCCGCGACCATCTCCTTGCTGTCGCCCGGATCGCGCGAGCGCTTGTGCTGCACCGGCAGCAGGTTCGCGTAGCCCTGGCTGGCGATGTCGAAATGGTGGCCGGAGGCGCAGCGCCAGGCGGAACCGCCGGACTGCAGGGGCAGGCCGTCCAGCGGACAGGCCAGCGCCTGGAAGGGGACGATGCTCACTCCAGGGCGGCCCGTAGCGCAGGAAGAACTGATAGAAATACTTGTAGT
>DASVPF010000296.1:0-1668 GCA_036382965.1 Thiobacillus sp. | reverse complement strand
TCGGCGGCGGCAGCCTCGAGCAGCGTTTTTTCGGCATCCAGCGTGATGAAAGCGTTGATTGACGGATTCAGCGCGGCGATGCGGTCGAGATACTGCTGGACGAGCTCGCGGCTGGAAATCTGCTTGGCCGCGAGCTGCGCGGCGAGCGCGGAGAGTGACGTTTCGGACATGACTTATTCGATGACTTTGGGCACGAGGTACAAGCCGTTTTCGACCGCCGGTGCAATGGCCTGGAAGGCGGCGTGGCGGTCGGTTTCGGTCACGGCGTCCATGCGCAGGCGTTGGTACACCTCTTGCGCATGCGCCATCGGCGCGATGCCGCGGGTGTCGACCGCCTGCATGGTGGCGATGAGCTCGAAAATGCTGTTGAGCTGGGTCTGCGTGGCCTGTGCCTGCGCATCGTCGATTTCAATGCGCGCAAGGCGGGCGATGCGCTTGATGTCGTCCGGACTTAGAGCCTGACTCATGAAATCCCCCGGGCGCGACGGCGGCAATTTTGGCGCAGGCCGCGAAGCGAACTGCGCGGTTTGGTCACTCCAAATAAGCAGTGAGTGACAAAGGCATGCGCAAAAATTGCCCCGTCCCTACGGGTTGTGGCCAAAAACGGTGTCTGCTGCGTTGCGCCGCTTGGCAATGGAATGACCATTGCCTGCGCGACGCGCCTTGCATCCATCCGTTTTTGGTCACAATGCGCTCCGGGGGATTTCGTGAGGCAGGCTCTAGACATGGGAAAACACCTGATGACTTACGGGAACGAAGCGCGTTAGGGTATCATAGGCCCCTTGTTTTTACTGCCCTTTCGCCCGCCTGGCGCGGGTGTTGACGCCACCATGTTCAAGTTCCTGACCAGCTATTTCTCCACCGACCTCGCAATCGACCTCGGTACTGCCAACACGCTGATTTACGTGCGCGACCGCGGCATCGTGCTGGACGAACCCTCGGTGGTGTCGATCCGCACCGATACGGCCGCGGGCGGCAAGCGCACGGTGCAGGCAGTCGGCGCCGAGGCCAAGCAGATGCTGGGGCGCACCCCGGGCAACCTGCAGGCGATCCGGCCGATGAAGGACGGCGTGATCGCCGACTTCACCGTCACCGAGCAGATGCTCAAGTATTTCATCAAGAAGGTGCACGACACCCGCATGTTCCGGCCGAGTCCGCGCATCATCATCTGCGTGCCGTGCGGCTCGACCCAGGTGGAACGCCGCGCGATCCGCGAATCGGCGATCGGCGCCGGCGCAAGACAGGTGTATCTGATCGAGGAACCGATGGCGGCGGCGATCGGTGCCGGCATGCCGGTGGCCGAGGCCACCGGTTCGATGGTGGTCGACATCGGCGGCGGCACTACCGAGGTCGGCGTGATCTCGCTCGGCGGCGTGGTCTACGCCAACTCGGTGCGCGTCGGCGGCGACCGCATGGACGAGGCCATCATCAACTACATCCGCCGCAACTACGGCATGCTGATCGGCGAGGCGACCGCCGAACTGATCAAGAAGAAAATGGGTTCGGCCTTCCCCGGCGCCGAAGTGCTGGAAATGGAAGTGAAGGGGCGCAGTCTCGCCGAAGGCGTGCCGCGCAGCTTCAACGTGTCGTCCAACGAAATTCTCGAAGCGCTGACCGAGCCCCTGAACGCCATCGTCAGCGCGGTGAAGCAGGCGCTGGAACAGACCC
>DASVPF010000295.1:0-1589 GCA_036382965.1 Thiobacillus sp. | reverse complement strand
GAAGCCCTTGATCTGCTGGTCGAACGCCGGCAGCGCCTCGCGGATCGCCGCGATGGCATAGTCCGGCAACGCAGTGGCAAGGTCGGTGAGATGCACGCCGGGCTGGTACGAGGGCTCGACGCTGCCGAGCTGCGTCGACGGTCTGCCTTCCAGAAAATCACCGACCAGCTGCCCCGGCGCCTCGTAAGTACCGCCGCCCAGCTCGAAAGCCCGCGCTTCCAGGCGGCGCTGCAGCTCGATGCCGGCGAGCGGATCGTCGCCGGGGAAATCCTTCGGCGTGATGCCCACCACGATGCCAGCGTTGGCGTTGCGCTCGTTGCGCGAATACTGGCTCATGCCGTTGGTCACCACGCAGTTCGGCTCGGAGGTGGCCGCGACCACCGTGCCGCCGGGACACATGCAGAAGCTGTAGACCGAGCGCCCGTTTTTCGCATGGTGGACCAGCTTGTAGTCCGCCGCGCCCAGGAGCGGGTTGCCGGCGTTCGGCCCCAGCCGCGCGCGGTCGATCAGCGACTGCGGATGCTCGATACGAAAGCCGATGGAAAACGGCTTGGCTTCCATGGCGACGCCGCGCGCATGCAGCATCTCAAACGTATCCCTGGCGCTGTGGCCGAGCGCGAGGACGATGTGGTCGCTACGCAGCGTTTCGCCGCTGGCGAGCGTCACCCCGCGGATGTGTCCCTCCTCGATCAGCACGTCGGTGACGCGCTGCTGGAAGCGGATCTCGCCGCCGAGTTCCTCGATCTCGTGACGCATGGTTTCGACCATGCCGACCAGGCGGAAGGTGCCGATGTGCGGCTTCGACACGTAGAGGATTTCTTCCGGCGCGCCCGCCTTGACGAACTCGGTCAGCACCTTGCGTCCCAGATGCTTGGGATCCTTGATCTGGCTGTAGAGCTTGCCGTCGGAGAACGTCCCTGCCCCACCCTCGCCGAACTGCACGTTGGATTCGGGATTGAGCGTGCTCTTGCGCCACAGCCCCCAGGTGTCCTGGGTGCGCTCGCGCACCGCCTTGCCACGCTCCAGCACGATGGGCCTGAAGCCCATCTGCGCCAGTACCAGCGCAGCGAAGATGCCGCAGGGGCCGAAGCCGATCACCAGCGGGCGCGAGGGCAATTGATCCGGCGCGCGGCCGACGAAATGGTAGGCCATGTCGGGGGTCGGCGTGAGCTGGCGGTCGTTGCGGAATGTCTTCAGCAGCGTCGCTTCGTTCCTGACCTCGACATCGACCGCGTAAATCAGCAGCAGCGCATGCTTCTTGCGCGCGTCGTAGCTGCGCTTGAAAATGCTGACGCTCAGCAGTTCGTCATCCTTGAGTCCCAGGCGTTGCAGGATCGCCGCACGCAAGGCGTCCGCAGGATGGTCGAGCGGCAGTTTGAGTTCAGTCAGTCGCAGCATGGGGAAGTCGTCGCGTCAACACAGCTTTATTCACAAGGAAGACAGGAGGACGCCGAGGAAAACCTCGCCACGCTTTCCTCCTCTCCTCCCGTCCTCGTTGTTCATGATGCACTCGCCTCCCTTTGTGGCCGTTCCCGTCTGGTGGCGGTTCTGTTTGCTGACCTCAATCCGGATATTCGGCTGGTTGAGCG
>DASVPF010000294.1:0-1842 GCA_036382965.1 Thiobacillus sp. | reverse complement strand
CAGCTTGACGAGAGCCGACTTGCAGTGGACTCAGCACTTCGCACTGTGCCCTGGTGATCGAGCCGTTGAGAAAGCCGACGGCGAACAAGCCCGCCATGCCGCCGACGAGCGCCGCGCCGTGCCGGTTCCGCGGCGCATGCTCCATGCCGAGCGTGGGTTTGAACACCGAATACAGCCCCAGCCCCAGCGTCAGAATACCTACCGACAAGGTCGCGGCGCGCTCGGGAATGTGCAGGATGGTCATCGCGCCCAGCACCACGCCGGGCAGCCCCGCGCCGAGGATGATCAGCGAGAAGCGGCGTTCGAGATGCGATTCCTTGAGATGCCGCAGCGTCGCCCCCAGGCCGAGTGCCACGCTGGCGACCTTGTGGGTGGCGAGCGCGATGCCGAACGGCAACCCGAGGAAAATCAGCATGGGAAACTGGATCAGCCCCGCGCCGCCGCCCGACAGGGCCGAAAAGAAATTGGCCGCCAGCGAGGCGACGAACAGGATCAGCTGGTCGAGCACGCCGAAATTATTTTGTTAGAGCGTCACGCCGATTTCGGCCGGCAGTCTGGCGTAAATCAGTTTCAGGCCCGCGTCGGCGATGAGCTTCAGCAACCGCTCGGCCATCGCCTCCTCGACGAAGAACTCCACCACCACCGGCAGTTCGCCCGCCAGCTCGAAAAATCCCGCGTCGTGGCGACCGTGGCGGCCGAATCCGGCCTGTGCGCGGAATGCCGAGCCGCCGGCAACGCCGAGTCCCTGCGCCGCGTCGAGCAGCCATTCATAGGTCAGCTTGCCGTGATGGCGGCTGGCCTCGGACACAAACACCTGCAGGCAAACAGCGTTAGCGTTCATTTGAATAGCCTCATCGAATAAAACCCCAGCCCGGTGGCCAGGAATGAACCCGTCATGTGGGCGAACGCAATCAGTCCGCCGGTGAGCCAGAGGCCGCGCATCAGTGTGGTGACGACTTCGGCGGAAAACGTGGAAAACGTGGTCAGCCCGCCGAGCAGGCCGGTGATGACGAAGAGCCGCGCTTCCGGCGGCACGCCCGAATGCTCGGCAAACCAGGCGACAAAAAGTCCGATGAAATAGCCACCGATCAGATTGGCGGCCAGCGTGCCGAGCGGCATCGGCGTGAACATCGGGTTGAGCCACAGGCCCAGCCCCCAGCGCATCCAGGCACCGATGGCGGCACCCAGGCCTATCGCAAGGAAAGCGAGCATGTCTGACGTGTCCCGGATGATGTCATGCGCGCATTCTAGCCGACGCTTCCCGGCTGGCGCCTACATCGCGTTCCGGATGATCTCGGTGAGCAGTTTCTCGACCTCGGCCAGCGCCTTCTTCAGCGCGGGATTCCTGCTGGCCGCGGGCTTGCGGTAGGCGATATAGACGTTCTTGTCGCCGGGGATCGTGTACACCGACACAATGTACGGGCACATCACCATCGCGTGCGGATCGGCTTCCATCATCCGGCGCGAAATCGTGGCGCTGCAGAATTCGAACTGCTCGCCGTTCACGTACACCTGTCTGGTTGCGCCGACATCCTTGCCGGTGCGTTCCAGCATCTCGGCGATCTTGTTGGTGTGATTGATCTTGAGGCCCTTGCCCTCGATCGCGGACTCGAGCGAATCGCGCACGTCCTGGTACGTTCCCTGGGTCCTGAACAGCACCACATAATTCTCGGCAGCCATCGCAGAAAAAGGCAGCTAGAGCATTGCGCACAGGGCAAGGAATTTTTTCATGGAAATCTCCTGGTTGACATGTCCCTATTTTTAGCCAGCCCGCGCACGGACGGCAATGGTCGTGTGCTACACTCGCCGCATGGCAACGCGATCGAAGACAGCGCAACTCAA
>DASVPF010000293.1:0-7609 GCA_036382965.1 Thiobacillus sp. | reverse complement strand
CGAACTGTACGAGGCCTACGACGCGCAGTGCCAGCGCGAGGGCGTGACGGACTTCCCCGAGTTGCTGCTGCGCTCCTACGAGCTGTTGTACCGCAACGAGCCACTGCGCCAGCATTACCAGGACCGTTTCAGGCACATCCTGGTCGACGAGTTCCAGGACACCAACACGCTGCAGTACCGCTGGCTGAAGCTCTTCGCCGGCCCGCACACGGCGCTGTTCGCGGTCGGCGACGACGACCAGTCGATCTACGCCTTCCGCGGCGCCAACACGGCCAACATGGCGGAGTTCGAGCGCGAGTTCGCGCACGGCAACGTGATCAAGCTGGAGCAGAACTATCGCAGCCACGGCCACATCCTCACCGCCGCCAACACGCTGATTTCGCAGAACGCACACCGCCTCGGCAAGAACCTGTGGACGGCGGAAGGCGAAGGCGAGCCGATCCGCATTTTCGAGGCCTACTCCGACCAGGACGAGGCGAGCTTCGTGGTCGACGAGGTGAAATCGCTCAACCGCGAAGGCGTGGCGCTGTCCGACATGGCGCTGCTGTACCGCTCCAACGCGCAGTCGCGGGTGCTGGAGCACGCGCTGTTCTCGGCCCACGTCCCCTATCGCGTGTATGGTGGACTGCGCTTCTTCGAGCGCCAGGAGATCAAGCACGCGCTGGCCTACCTGCGCCTGCTGACCAACCCGGAAGACGACGGCGCCTTCCTGCGCGTGGTCAACTTCCCCACCCGCGGCATCGGCGCGCGCACCCTCGAGCAGCTCGCCGAGAGCGCCGCGCGTTCGGGCAGCAGCCTGTGGCAGGCCGCCTGCACCTCCAGCGGCAAGGTCGCCGGCTTCGCCAAGCTGATCGAGGCGATCAAGCAGGCCACGCGCGACCTGCCGCTCGCCGAGGCGATCGACCATGTGATCGAGGCTTCCGGCCTCGCCGACTATTACCGAGCCGACAAGGAAGGCGCCGACCGCCTGGAAAACCTCAACGAACTCGTTAACGCCGCCGCGCTGTTTTCGGAAGAAGGCGGACTTGCGGATGCGCCCGAAGCAACGCCGGATACGTCTGTTCCAACCGAGGCGCCGTCCGAACTGGATCGTTTTCTCGCCCACGCCGCGCGTTCCGGGTCCAGCCTGTGGCAGGCAGCCTGCACGGGCGGCGGCAAGGTCGCCGGATTCGCCAAACTGATCGAGGACATCAAGCAGGCCACGCGCGACCTGCCGCTTGCGGAGGCGATCGACCACGTGATCGAGGCGTCCGGCCTGGCGGATTATTACCGTGCCGACAAGGACGGCGCCGACCGTCTGGAAAACCTCAACGAACTGGTCAATGCCGCTGCGCTGTTTTCCGAGGAATCCGAAGAAAATACGCTGGACGCTTTCTTGGCCCACGCCGCGCTGGAGGCGGGCGAACACCAGGCCGGCGCCGGCCACGACGCGCTGCAACTGATGACGGTGCACGCCGCCAAGGGTCTGGAGTTTCACGCCGTGTTCATCACCGGTCTGGAACAAGGCCTGTTCCCGCATGAGCAGAGCGCCAACGAGGAAAACGGTCTGGAAGAGGAACGGCGGCTGATGTACGTGGCGATCACGCGCGCGCGCCGCCGCCTGTATCTGTCGCACGCGCAGTCGCGCATGCTGCACGGGCAAATCCGCTACAGCCTGCCGTCACGCTTCATGGACGAACTGCCGGAGCAGGTATTGCTCCATCTCAACCGCCGCAGCGAGTCCGGCTACCCGGCTGCCCAGCAACCCACCGGCAGCTATGGCAGCCGGACCACGGGCAGCCAGCGCAATGACACCGGCTACAAGGTGGGGCAGAGCGTCGCGCATGCCAAATTCGGCACCGGCATCATCATCGATTTCGAGGGGCGCGGCAGCGATGCGCGGGTGCAGGTGAAGTTTCGCGACGCCGGCACCAAGTGGCTGGCGCTGGCTTACGCCAAGCTGTCGCCCGTCTGAGGCGGGGGGGTGTCATCCGCCCACACCGCGAAGATCGCCTGATACGAGGCATACAGCGAGCCGAACAATACCGGCATCGCCACCAACAGGCCGAGCAGCATCGGCACCAGTGCGGCCAGGAACAGCAGCAGGCCGAGCGCGATGCTGTTCGCCAGCATCGCCGCCCAGTTGCGGGCGACCGCTTTCAGGCTCACGCCCAGTGCGGTGACCGGGCGCGCGCCGCCGAACAGGATCAGCGCGGGCGCAAACCAGGTCGCCATGATCAGCGGCGTGAACAATGCCATCCCGGTCAGCAGCGCGGGCATGGCCTGATTCAGGATTGCCTGCATGTCCTGCGGCGACGCCTTGCCGCCCTGGGAGGCGGCCATCAAGGCCTGCGGGTCGAAGCCCATGGCGAGCATGACCTGGCCGATCAGCAGCGCGCCCAGCAATTGCACCGCGCCGACGGTCATCAACGGGATCGCCGGCCCCCGCACCCCGGCCAGGAAATGCGGCAGTTCGAGTTCGCCGCCGCTGTCGAGCGCGCGGTACGCCGCCATGAACCCGGCCACCATCAGGGGCGAAGCCAGTTCCGACAGCGAGCCGCCCACCACGGGGATCAGGCCGAGCCCCATCACCACGCCGAACAGCAGGCCGAAGGCGGCAGACAGCAGGAGCGGACTTTTGCGATACAGGCGAAAGCCCGCGGCCACCCACTGAAACCCCTGGCTGGCCGCGACCTTGCGCGGAATGTCTTGATTGCTTGTAGTCATGCGCCGGATTTTACCCGACGCGCATGCAAAGACTCAGCCCGAAAAACTGCATGAACCACAGAGACACAGAGGAAGACGTCCGTGGTGAGGAATCAGGTTCAGAACTCCTTCACCACCCACATCGGCGGGCGCATGCCGGAGTCGAGGCTGTCCTGCCGCGCAAACTGACCGTCACCTTTCTGGTCGATGAGGTAATACGGCCTGCCGACCCTGGGAATGACTTTCAGCATGTAGAGCCTGCCGTTGGCGCGGTATTCGACGACGCGTCCCTGGCTGCTCGGCTTGATCGTCACCGCCGGCACGTCGTTGGGGCCGGGCGCGCCGTCAGGAACGGGCTTGAGGTCGGACGGCGTGGCGGCGACGGCGAGGCCGCTCAGCAGCAGGGTCAACAATAAAACGGGGTAGCGCATGACAGGCTCCGTGGGGTGTGAATACTTTCAGCTTAGCTTACAGGCTGAACTGGATTTCGCGCTCGGCCAGCGACGGCATGAAGCCGCGTTTTTCGTAGTGGCTGAAGATGGCGTCGACCACCTCTTCGGGCGTGTCGATGATGCGCATGAGGTCGACGTCCTCGTGCGAGATCATGCCCTCGCTCACCAGCCTGCCCTTCACCCAGTCGGCGAGCCCGCCCCAGAAGGTCGAACCGACCAGGATGATGGGGATGTGCGCGATCTTCCCGGTCTGCACCAGGGTCAGCGCCTCGAACAGTTCGTCCAGCGTGCCGAAGCCGCCGGGCATGACAACGTAGGCCGCGGCGAATTTGACGAACATGACCTTGCGCGCGAAGAAGTGCTGGAAGGTCTGGCTGATGTCCTGATATGAATTGGCAGACTGTTCGTGCGGCAGCTGGATGTTGAGGCCGACGCTGGGCGACTTGCCGAAATACGCGCCCTTGTTGGCGGCTTCCATGATGCCGGGGCCGCCGCCGGACACGACCGAGAACCCGGCGTCGGACAGTTTGCGCGCGATTTCTTCGGTGAGGAGGTAGTTCGCATGATCGGCCGGCGTGCGTGCGCTGCCGAAGATCGACACCGCCGGGCGAATGGACGCCAGCCGTTCGGTCGCCTCGACGAACTCTGCCATAATCCCCAGCATCCGCCACGACTCGCGCGCCGAATAATCGATTTCGGCGGTGCGCCCCGGGTCGGCTGCGGCAGGCAATTTATTCAAGTGCATTTTCGAGCGCCTCGTGAACAATCTCAGTGTGAACCATTCCGGAAAAGTCCTGTTGCTGGTGGACGGCTCGTCCTATCTGTACCGCGCGTTTCACGCGCTGCCCGATCTGCGTAATTCGGCGGGCGAACCGACCAATGCGATCAAGGGCGTGCTGTCCATGCTGCACAAACTGCGGAAAGACCATGCGGCCGATTATATCGCCTGCGTGTTCGACGCGAAGGGCAAGACCTTCCGCGACGACCTCTACCCCGAGTACAAGGCGCACCGCCCCGCCATGCCAGACGATTTGCGCGCCCAGATCGAACCCCTGTTTGAGGCGATCCGCGCCGAGGGCTGGCCGCTCGTCGTCATCGACGGCGTCGAAGCCGACGACGTGATCGGCACTCTGGTGCGGCATGCCGAGCAACATGGCATCCGCAGCATCGTGTCCACCGGCGACAAGGACATGGCGCAACTGGTCAACGACCATGTGACGCTGGTCAACACCATGAGTCAGGAAACGCTCGACCCGGCCGGCGTCGCCACCAAGTTCGGCATCCCGCCCGAGCGCATCGTCGATTACCTTGCGCTGGTGGGCGACGCGGTCGACAACGTGCCGGGCGTTGCCAAATGCGGCCCGAAGACCGCGGTGAAATGGCTCGCCGAATACGGCACGCTCGACACGCTGCTGGCGCATGCCGACGCCATCAAGGGCGTGGTCGGCGACAACCTGCGCGCCGCCCGCGACTGGCTGCCGCAGGCACGTGTCCTGGTCACGATCAAGACCGACGTGGCGCTGCCGTTCGAGTTCGATGCCCTGACCCTGCAGCCGCGCAACCGGGACGCGCTGCGCACGCTGTTCGAGCGCTACGAATTCCGCACCTGGCTGCGCGAGCTCGATGCCATCGTCAGCGGCATCCTCGAGAACGCCGACCCGCTGCGCGCGACGCCGGGCGGGATGGAAGCGTATCCGGAGCAGGATTGCAGCGGCGCGCATCGCGATCGCTACGAAACGATCCTGACCGACGCCCAGCTCGACGCCTGGATCGCCAAACTGGAAGCGGCTCCGGCGTTCGCGCTCGATACCGAAACCACCAGCCTCAACGCCATGCAGGCCGAGCTGGTCGGCATCTCCTTCGCCATCGGCGAGTTTTCAGCCGATACCGCCTGCGACGGCGAAGCGGCCTACCTGCCCTTGGCGCATCGCTACGCCGGCGCGCCCGCCCAGCTCGACGTGACAGGAAGTGCTTTCTTCATCCGTGCAAGCCAGGCTGGACGTCTCGACGAAGCCGTTGTATTAAGCTCACTCTATCCTGCGGTAACCGTGCTTCTGGCCCGGCTCAAGCCGTTGCTGGAAAACCCCGCGCCCAGAATCGTCGGCCAGCACCTCAAATACGATCGCCATATTTTTGCCAACTACGGCATCGCGCTGGGGGGGATCGAACGCGGCGGCGTGCTGGACGACACGCTGTTGCAGTCCTACGTGCTCGAAGCCCACCAGTCGCACGAACTCGGCAACCTGGCGACGCGCCACCTCGGACTCGCGACGATCAGCTACGACGACGTCACCGGCAAGGGCGCGGCGCGCATCGGCTTCGAGCAGGTGGCGATCGAACGCGCCAGCGAATACGCGGCGGAAGACGCCGACATCACGCTGCGCGTGCGCGATGCGCTGGCGCCCCGGATTGCGGCCTCCGCCAAGCTCGATTTCGTCTACCGCCGGATCGAACTGCCGGTGGCGGACATCCTGTTTCGCATGGAGCGCACCGGGGTGCTGCTCGACCGAAATTTATTGGCGGTGCAAAGCGGCGAGCTCGGCAGGAAGATGCTGGAACTGGAACAGCGCGCCTACCAGGAAGCCGGGCAGCCGTTCAATCTCGGCTCGCCGAAGCAGATCGGCGACATTCTTTTTACGCAGAAGGGTCTGCCGGTGGTCAAGAAGACGCCGGGCGGCGCGCCGTCCACCGACGAGGAGACGCTGGAGCAACTGGCGCTCGACCATCCCATCGCGCGGGCGATTCTCGACTACCGCGGCATGGCCAAGCTGAAGTCGACCTACACCGACAAGCTGCCGCAGATGGTGCACCCGCAAACCGGGCGCCTGCATACCAGCTATTCGCAGGCCACCGCGGTGACCGGGCGGCTGGCGAGTTCCGACCCCAACCTGCAGAACATTCCCGCGCGCACCGCCGAGGGCCGCCGCATCCGCGAGGCCTTCATCGCGCCGCCGGGCCACGTGCTGGTGTCGGCCGACTATTCGCAGATCGAACTGCGCATCATGGCGCACCTGTCGGGCGACGCCGGCCTGCTGCACGCCTTCGCCCACGATCTCGACATCCACACCGCCACTGCCGCCGAAGTGTTCGGCGTGGTGCTGGACGAGGTGAATGCCGAGCAGCGACGCATGGCCAAGGTCATCAACTTCGGCCTGATCTACGGCATGTCGGCGTTCGGCCTGGCGAGCCAGCTCAACCTCGAGCGCGCCGCCGCACAGGCCTGGATCGACCGCTACTTTGCGCGCTACCCCGGCGTGGCCGACTACATGCAGCGCACGCGCGAGACCGCGCGTAGCCAGGGCTACGTCGAGACCGTGTTCGGCCGCCGTCTCTACCTGCCGGAAATCAACGCGAAGAATCCGCAGCGCCGCCAGGGCGCCGAGCGCGCCGCGATCAACGCGCCGATGCAGGGCACCGCCGCCGACCTCATCAAGCTGGCGATGATCGCGGTGCAGGGCTGGCTCGATCGGGACAAGCTCGCCAGCCGTCTGCTGCTGCAGGTACACGACGAACTCATCCTCGAAGTGCCTGAAAACGAACTCGAGCGCGTGCGCGCCGACCTGCCCGCGCACATGTGCAACGTCGCCGCGCTCAAGGTGCCGCTGCGGGTAGGCGTGGGCGCGGGCAGCAACTGGGAAGCGGCGCACTGACGCGATATACAGAAGCTCGCCATAAAAAAACGGGCGCCGAAGCGCCCGTTTTCACGTGCCACGATCCCGTTTACTGCTGCGGAATCAGTTCCACGCGGCGGTTCTTCGCCCGGCCCGCGGCGGTCTTGTTGCTGGCCACCGGCCGGGATTCGCCGTAGCCCTTGGCGGTCAGGCGATCCGCTGCCACCCCCTTCTTGACGAGGTAGGCGCGCACGGCCTCGGCGCGACGCTGCGACAGCTTGCGGTTGTACGCATCGGTGTTGGTCGAATCGGTATGACCTGCCACCTCGACCTTGACCTCGCCCCATTCATTCAGCGTGGCCGCGGCGTTGTCCAGAATCGTCATCGACTCGGGACGCAGCCTGGCGCTGTTGGTGTCGAAATTCACCCCTTCCAGCGTCAGCTTGCGGGGGGCGGCGGGCGCCTCGGCCTTGGGCGCCTCGGGCTCGACCGCCTTGGGCGGCGGGCAACCGTCGACGGTGCCGGGCGCCGGCACGGTCGGGCACTTGTCCTTGTAATCGGGAATGCCGTCGCCGTCGCTGTCGACCACGGGGCAGCCGCGGTTCTCGATGGGACCGGGCGCGTTCGGGCAGGCGTCGACCTTGTCCACGATGCCGTCGCCGTCGTTGTCCGGATCCGGGCAGCCGTCCTCGTCCTGGAAGCCGTCCGTGTCCTCCGGATCGAGCGGGCAGCGGTCGAGGTCGTCGGGGATCCCGTCGCCGTCGTTGTCCGGATCGGGGCAGCCGTCCTCGTCCTGGAAGCCGTCCTTGTCCTCGGGCTCGTTCAGGTCCGACCACAGTTCCTTGACGCCGGCGCCGCTCC
>DASVPF010000292.1:0-1935 GCA_036382965.1 Thiobacillus sp. | reverse complement strand
GGCATAGCCCATCAGCACCACCGGCGTCGTCGTGTTGGTCTTGCGGAATTCCGCCGTCATCATGAGCACAATCCGGAAGCGGCGCGGGCGCTGGCCGCCAGCTTGCGCGAGCAGCCGGTCGCCGGACGCACGCTGGCCGTGGTCGGCATGCTGGCCGACAAGGATGCGGCAGGCGTGTTTGACGCACTGGCCGGAGAGATCGATGCCTGGTGGACGTGCACGCCCGATTCGCCGCGCGCGCTGGATGCCGCGGCGCTGGCCGTCGCGCTGCGCGCGCACGCAGGCAGTGCGCCGGTCAGCGTGCAGCCGGATGTGAATGCGGCGCTCGCGGCGGCGCGAAGCGCGGCGCGCGAAGATGATAGAATTCTCGTCTTCGGTTCGTTCTATACCGTTGCCGCCGTACTCGACCATGCCGCCACCCAGCAGTGAACACGACCTTAAACGCCGCGCCCGGCGCCGCCTGATCGGCGCGGTTGCGCTGACCCTGCTGGCGGTGATCGTGCTGCCGCTGCTGCTGGAAGACGAGCCGCCGCCGGCCAGTTCGCTGGCCGTGCACATGGCGGTCGCACCGGCACCCGGGCAGGCGGCACAACCTGTCCCGTCGAACGGACACGGGATGGTGGCGGCGCCGATTGCCCCGCCCGCCGCGCCTCAAGCTACGATGCAGCCCGTGTCCCGGGTCGAGCCCGTCAAGCCCGCGCCCGAACCCCAATCCGAAGCCGAACCGGTCAAGCCCAAGCCGGTCGAAACTGAACGGCCCAAAGCCGAGCCGGCCAAACCCGCGCCCAAAGCGCCGTCTCCCAAGCCTGCCGTGACGTCGGCCCCGCAAGCCAAGCCCGCCGCTGCCCGCGAGATGTTCGTGGTGCAACTGGCGGCCCTGTCCGATGCCGCCAAGGCGCACGCGCTCAAGGCGCGCGCGACCGAGGCCGGGTTGCCGGCCTACACCGACGCCGTCGGCAGCCTGACGCGGGTGCGCGTGGGGCCGTATGCATCGCGCGAGGCTGCGGTGGCGGCCGCGGTGAAACTGGCCGAAAACGGGATGAGCGGGAAGGTGCTCGCGAAATGAACATGCTCGACATCATCGTCCTGCTCATCCTGGTTCTGACCGTGGTGCGCGGCCTGATGCGCGGCATGGTCGATACGCTGTTTTCGCTGGCGGCCTGGATTCTGGCGTTTGTGCTGGGCAAGTGGGGCGCGCTGATGGTGGCGCCGTTGCTGCCGGCCGCGATCGCGAGTCCCGCGATTCGCTACTTCGCCGGTTTCGCGGTGATTTTTCTGGTGGTGCTGATCGCCGTGCTGCTCGTGGGGCATGCGCTGGCCTCGCTGGTCAAGGCAGCCGGCCTCGGCGGCACCGACACGCTGCTTGGCGGGGTGCTGGGGCTGGTCAAGGGGCTGGTGATCCTGACTGGCCTGACGCTGGCGGCCGGCTTGACTTCGCTGCCGCGCACCGACTTCTGGAAGCATGCTTCACTGTCGCATAGCCTGCAGGTGATGGCGCAGTTTGCTTTGCCGTTGCTGCCGGCCGACGTGGCGAAATATGTCCGCTTTGAATAATTCTATGGATGGGTGCACAGCATGTGCGGGGTAATCGGAGTCGTTTCCAATTCGGCGGCCAATCAGCTTTTGTATGACGGGCTGATGGTGTTGCAGCATCGCGGCCAGGATGCGGCGGGCATCGTCACGGCGGAAGAAAGCCGCTTCCACATGCACAAGGGGCAGGGGCTGGCGCGCGACGTGTTCCGTACCCGCGACATGCGCAACCTGCTGGGCGACATGGGGGTGGCGCACGTGCGCTATCCCACCGCCGACAGCGCGCTCGTCGGCGGCGGCTCGTCTTCCAGCAACAGTGGCAGCACGATCACCGCCAGCAGGGTCAGTGCCACCGCACCGATCAGGCGGCGCCGGGCGAGGCGTGTGAGGTCATTTTCACTGCTG
>DASVPF010000291.1:0-1728 GCA_036382965.1 Thiobacillus sp. | reverse complement strand
AACGGTGACAAGACCTCCGACACCACCGGGGCGTGCGTGGACGGCGAGGCCACCCAGGCGCAGAAGGACCGCGTGCTGGCCGACCTCAAGGCCACGTCCGAGGTCAAGCAGGTGTACTTCGAGGACCGCGACCAGGCCCTGCGGGAGTTCCGGAAGCTGTTCAAGGACCAGGCGATCGTCGAGACCGTCACCGCCGGCGAGGCGCTCACCGCAACCGCCTGGCGCATCCACCATGCCCTGCAGCTCGCCATGCTGACCACTGCGCTGGGCGCACTGTTCATGCTGCTGTCGGATCTGCAAGGCCTGCGCCAGCTGGGGCTGCTCACCGCCGCCGGCACGGTGGCGGCCGGCCTGACGACCCGCTGGCTGCTGCCGGCCCTCAAGCCCGGCGAATACCGCCTGCCGCGCCTGCCCGCCTGGCCACGTCCGCCTCGCTGGGTTGCGATTCTTCTGTTGGCAGGGGCCGCCCTCATGCTGGCTCGCGCCGATCTGGTCTGGGACGACGACCTGGCGAATCTTTCGCCGACTTCCCCTGCGGCATTGGCGCAGGACCGTGCCCTGCGCGGCGAACTCGGCGCACCCGATGCGCGTTTTCTGCTGACGTTTACCGCGCCGACTGCCGAAGCGGCATTGGCCCTGAGCGAGCAGCATCAGGCCTGGCTGGAAAGTCTGGTCCGCGACGGCATCATCACGGGCTACGCGCTGGCGGCGCAGTCCCTGCCCAGCAAGGCCGCGCAGCAGGCCCGCCGCGCGGCCTTGCCGGACAGCGCCACCGCCGGCCGCAATCTACAGCAGGCCCTGCAGGGCTTGCCCTTTCGTCCCGGCAGCTTCACGCCGTTCTTGCGCGACATCGAGCGCACCCGCACCCTGCCGCCGATCCGGCGGCGCGACCTGGACGGCTCGCCCTGGGCGGCCCGCGTCGATGCGCTGCTGACCCAAGGACAGGGCCAGTGGATTGCGCTGGCGCCGCTGTCCGGCATTTCGCAGCCCACGCGTTTGACGGCTGCGGTCGACCGGCTTGGCGCGCCAGGTGTTGCGCTGCTCGATATCAAGGGCGATACCGAAACGCTGTTGCGCAACGCGCGCAAACAGGCTTGGCACCTGATGCTCGCCGGAATCGCCACGATCGGGCTGTTGCTCGGGGTCGGGCTCGGCAGCGCGGGCGCCGCCGTCAGAACCCTGTTGCCGGTGCTGGCCGCCATGCTGACCACCACGGCTACGCTGCTTGCGCTGGGCATCCGGCTGAATCTGTTCCATCTGATTTCGCTGCTGCTGGTGCTGGGCATCGGGCTGAACTACGCCTTGTTCTTCGGGCGCCGTGCCGAAGACCCGGAATCCGCGCGCCGCGCCGGGCTGGCGGTGGGCCTGTGCGGCATGACCAGTCTCGCGGCCTTCGCCTGTCTGACGCTCACGTCCATTCCGGTATTGCGCGCGATTGGCCTGACCGTTTTGCTTGGCACGCTGTATTCGCTGTTTTTTGCCGCCGCCTGGCGCCCCAATAACGCGAGACACGATCCCGGTTAGAATTTGTCCCTGTTCCGCTTGTGCCCCCGGTTTTTTGGCTCCGTGAATCCGCTCCCCATTACTGCACTCGCCAGCGCCAGATCCTCCGGCGATGGCGCAGCGTCGAGAACATCGACGGCGGCGTCCAACGGGGGATGCGCCCGCCGGGCGCGGTGCACGTCGACGATGCCGTTGTGGGCGATGGCGAAGAGCCATGAGCGGAAT
>DASVPF010000290.1:0-10941 GCA_036382965.1 Thiobacillus sp. | reverse complement strand
GCCGCCGGCCAGATAGGGGCCGAAGGGAATCGGCACGCGCCGGTCGTGCTTCACCAGCACGATCATCGCGATGCCGATCAGCGCGCCGACCGCCGAAGACAGCAGCAGGGTGACCGGCAGCATCTGCCAGCCGAGCCAGGCCCCGAGGGCCGCCAGCAGCTTGAAGTCGCCGAAGCCCATGCCTTCCTTGCCAGTGGCGAGCTTGAACAGCCAGTACACCGACCACAGCACGCCGTAGCCGGCCATGGCGCCGATGACTGCATCCGGCAGGCTGGCGAAATGCCCGCCCAGGTTGAATAGCAGCCCCAACCACACCAGCGGCAAGGTAAGGCTGTCGGGCAGCAGGGTGGTATCGAGATCTATGAATGCCAGCGCGATCAACGTCCACACCAGGAGCAGCGCGCCGACGGTCTGCACGCTCACGCCCCACTTCCAGGCCGCCGCCGCCGACAGCAGCGCGGTCAGCAGTTCGACCAGCGGATAGCGCACGCCGATCGGCGTGCCGCAGGACGCGCAGCGCCCGCGCAGCCACAGCCACGACAGCAGGGGGATGTTTTCCAGCGCGGAGATCGGATGGCCGCACTGCGGACACGCTGAACGCGGCAGCCACAGGTTGTAGCGTGGCGCATCCGGGGCCGGCTCGCCGCGCAGTTCGGCGCACTGCGCCTGCCATTCCGCCTCCATCATTTTGGGCAGGCGATGGATGACGACGTTGAGAAAGCTGCCGATCAGCAGGCTGAATAAAAAAACCAGCCCCGCGAAGAGGGCTGGTTCCGCTTGCAGCAGGGCCATCAAACGACCGAACCCATCTTGAAGATCGGCAGGTACATGGCGATCACCATGCCGCCGATGAGGACGCCCAGCACCACCATGATGATCGGTTCCATCAGGCTGGACAGCGCTTCGACCGCGTCATCCACTTCGGCCTCGTAAAAATCGGCCACCTTGCCCAGCATGGAATCGAGCGCGCCCGACTCCTCGCCGATGGCGGCCATTTGCAACACCATGTTGGGGAAACAGCCGGAATTCTGCATCGCCACCGTCAGCGCCGTACCGGTCGACACCTCGCCGCGGATTTTGTTGGTCGCCTCGACGAACACCTGGTTGCCCGATGCCCCGCCCACCGATTCCAGCGCCTCGACCAGCGGCACGCCGGCGGCAAACATGGTGGACAGGGTGCGGGTCCAGCGCGCGATGGTGGCCTTCTCGATCACCGCGCCAAAAATCGGCAGTTTGAGCATCAGCCGGTCCATGGTCATCTGCATCTTGCGCGAACGTTTCCACGCCTGGAAGAAGGCGTACAGACCGCCCCCGATGGCGCCGAAAATCGCCCACCACCATTTGACGAAGAAGGCCGATATCGCCATCACCACCAGGGTCGGCCCCGGCAGGTCGGCGCCGAAGCTGCTGAACAATTCCTTGAACGCCGGAATCACGAAAATCATGATGACCGCGGTGATGATAAACGCCACCACGATGATGGACACGGGATAGAACAGCGCCGACTTGATCTTGCCCTTGATGGCGAGGATCTTTTCCTTGTATATCGCCAGCCGCTCGAGCACGCCGTCCAGAATACCGGCCGCTTCGCCCGCCCCCACCAGGTTGCAGAACAGCGCGTCGAAATACAGGGGATGGCGACCGAAGGCCTGGGTGAGGCTGCTGCCTTTCTCGATGTCGGCCTTGATTTCCAGGAGCAGGCGCTGCATCGACGGGTTGGAATGCCCGCGCGCCACGATTTCGAACGATTGCAGCAGGGGCACGCCGGCTTTCATCATGGTCGCCAGCTGGCGGGTAAACAGGGTGACGTCCTTGTCGGTGATTTTCTTCGCCCCGCTGAACAGCGTGCTCTGCTTCTTGACCCTGGTGACGGTGATGCCCTGCTTGCGCAACTGGGCATTGACCACGGCCTCGCCGCCGGCCTGCATCTGGCCTTTGACCTTTTTGCCGCGCTTGTCCATGCCTTCCCACAGGAAGGTGGCGTCCTTGACTGCCTTTGCCGCTGTAGCCATAGAGGAAATTCCTTAAATGTTGGTGACGGCCTCGACCTCTTCCAGCGAGGTGAGACCGGCTTTTACTTTCAACAATCCCGCCTGGCGCAGGTCGAGCACGCCTTCGCGCCGCGCCTGGTCGGCAATGTCGGTCTCGTTCCCACCCGTGAGAATGATGCGGGTGATGGCGTCGGTAATGGGCATCACCTGATAGATGCCCACCCGTCCCTTGTAGCCGGTGCCGCCGCAAATATCGCAGCCCACCGGTTTGTAGGGTTTCCAGCTGCCGTCCAGCTGGTCTGCAGTGAAACCGGCAGCCAGCAGGGCTTCCTGCGGAATATCGGTATGCTGTTTGCAGCTGCACAGGCGCCGCCCCAGGCGCTGGGCGGTGATCAGAATCACCGAGGAGGCGACGTTGAACGGCGCCACGCCCATGTTGAGCAGGCGGGTCAGCGTGCCCGGCGCATCGTTGGTATGCAGGGTGGACATCACCATATGCCCGGTCTGCGCGGCCTTGATCGCGATTTCGGCGGTTTCCAGATCGCGAATCTCGCCGACCATGATGACGTCGGGATCCTGTCGCAGGAAGGATTTCAGCGCGGCCGAGAACGTCAGCCCGGCCTTGTCGTTGACGTTGACCTGGTTGATGCCGGGCAGCTGGATTTCCGCCGGGTCTTCCGCCGTCGAGATGTTGACGTCGGGCTTGTTGAGGATGTTGAGGCAGGTATAGAGCGACACGGTCTTGCCGGAGCCCGTGGGGCCGGTCACCAGTACCATGCCGTAGGGGCGCTGCACCGCACTCATCAGCAGCTCCTTCTGCCACGGCTCGTAACCCAGCGCCTCGATGCCCAGCTGGGCGCTGGTGGGATCGAGAATACGCATGACGATTTTTTCGCCATACAGGGTGGGCAGCGTGCTGACCCGGAAATCGATGGCGCGGTTCTTCGACAGCACCATCTTCATGCGGCCGTCCTGCGGCACGCGTTTTTCCGAGATATCCAGCCGCGACAGCACCTTGATGCGCGAGGCGACCTTGTCCTTGATCGCCATCGGCGGCTGCGCGACTTCGTACAAAATGCCGTCGCGGCGGTAACGGATGCGGTAAAACTTCTCGTACGGCTCGAAATGGATATCGGATGCGCCCAGATTGATCGCATCGAGCATGATCTTCTGCAGGTAGCGCACCACCGGCGCATCGTCGATTTCGATGCCGCCGGTATCCTGCTGCGCCGCGGCGCTTTCCTCGTCGGCAAAGTCGAGATTGAGGTCTTCCGCATTCAACACGGCCATCGTGCTCTCGGCCGTCTCGCCCGCTTTCTCGATCAGCTTGCCGAGCTTGTCGTCTTCCACCACCACCGGTTCCACCGCCTGCCCGGTCTGGAACTTCACCTCGTCCAGCGCCTGCAGATGGGTGGGGTCGGAGGTCGCCACATACAGCTTGTTGCCACGCTGATAGAGCGCAACCACCCGCCGCTTCTGCACCAGCTTGAGGTCGAGCAGGCCCTGCGGCAGGCTCGCGGCGTCCATGGCACTCAAATCCAGGTAGGGGAAGCCGAACGAGACGGCAGCGAATTCCGCGACCTGATCGGCCTTGAAACGTCGCCCCTTGATCAATTCGGTCACGAACGATTCGCCCGATTGGCTGGCGCGTTTCCACACGCCCTCGGCATCGTCCTCGGACAGCCAGCCATGGTTGACCATGGCACGCGCCAGCCCGGTTAAATTATTGGTGTTTGTCACAGCAGCCATAGCTTGGTCCAGACAAGTCCAGCATCAGATTATCGCCCGCATCGGCGCACCGGCAAGGCCGGCAAAAATAGGGAATCACAGTCCTTAACGGCGATTTCTCGACTAAATTGAGGCGTTCTCGTGCGGAGCGTCTCCCGTTACCGGCAAATAGATACGTGCCATCTTGACCGCGCGGTCCTGGGTCTGCACGATCTCCACCGGCACGTCGCCCAGCTTGAGGCTCACGCCGGCCTCGGGAATGTCCTCGAACTGTTCCAGCAGCAGGCCATTCAGGGTTTTCGGGCCGTCCAGCGGCAAGGACAAGCCCAGTTTGCGGTTCAGGTGGCGCAGCAGGACGCTGCCTTCAGCCAGCCAGCTGCCGTCCGCTTCGCGCCGCAAATAGCCCGCATCCGACGGCGCCTGCGTGGTGAACTCGCCGACCATTTCCTCCAGCAGGTCTTCCAGCGTCACCAGGCCCTGAAGCTCGCCGTATTCGTCGACCACCAGCGCCAGCCGCCGCCGGCTGCGCTGGAAGTTGCGCAACTGGGTGAAGAGCGGCGTGCCCGCCGGAACGAAATAGGGGTCTTCGAGATTTTCTTTCAGGGTTTCCGGATCGACTTCCTCGCCGGTCAGCGCATGCAGCACCCGGCGCACGTGCAGCACACCGAGCAGGTTGTCGGACGAGCCCGCATGCACCACCAGCCGGGTGTGGTGACTGGTGGAAATCTGCTGGCGAAGCCGCTCGGGATCGTCCTCGATGTCGATCGCCTCGATCTGGTTGCGCGGCGTCATCACGTCGTCCACCGTGATGTCTTCCAGCTCCAGCAGATTCATCAAAATCCGGTGGTGCTCGCGCGGCATCCTGCCGGACGATTCCAGCACGATGGTCCGCAGTTCCTCCAGGCCCAGACTGTTGGCCTGCCCCGGTTCGGGCTGCCTGATCCGCAACAGCCACAGGATGCCCTGCACGAACAGGTTGACGAACCACACCACCGGGTACGCCAGCTTCAACAGCGGCATAAGCAGCAGCGTCGCCGGATAGGCCACGCGTTCTGGAAAGGCCGCGCCCACCACCTTGGGCGTGACTTCGCTGAATACCAGGATCAGGAAAGTGAGCAGCAGCGTCGCGACGAACAGCACGACTTCGCCGTCGCCAAACAGGCGAATGGCCAGCACGGCGGAGAGCGTGGCCGCGGCAGAATTGACCAGGGCATTGCCCAGCAGGATGACGCCCAGCAGCTTGTCGGTGCGGTTCAGCAACGCCTGCGCCCGAATCGCGCCGCGCACGCCGGACGCGGCGGCATGGCGCAGGCGATAGCGGTTGATCGCCATCATCGCGGTCTCGGACGCGGAAAAAAATGCCGAAGTCAGCAGCAGCACCGCAAGCGCGGTAAAAAGCGTGCCGGTAGAAATGCTATCCAATCAAGGTTGCCTCAACGCCGAAGCACGACTTCCAGCACGAACTGGGTGCCCAGATAGGCCAGCAGCAACAGGGTGAAACCGGTGATCGTCCACACCAGCGCAGTGCGCCCGCGCCAGCCACGGAAATGCCGCCCCAGCAGCAAGCCACCGAACACCAGCCAGGACAGGATGGCGAACACGATCTTGTGGGTAAACTGCAAAGGCGTGCCGAACAGTTCTTCCGAGAAGAACACTCCGCTGAATACGGCCAGGGTCAGCAACGCGAAACCGGCACCGAGGGTTCTGAACAGCATCGCTTCCAGCGTCAGCAAGGGCGGCGCACCATCCTGCATGAGCGTGCCGCGATGCAACTGCTTTTCCAGCATGGTCATCAGTACCGCGTGCAAGGCCGCTACCGCCAGCAAGCCATAGGCGAGGAACGACACCACCAGGTGCGCGCGCAAGGCCAGCGCCTGCGAATCGGGAATGGCATGGGTGGCGGTGAACGTGGCCATTCCCAGAACGGACACTGCCGCCAGCCCGCTCACCCACGATTGCAGGCGCGCCAGCGGGGCACCCCGGCTGGCGAGCCAGTAGACCAGCGCGGCCAGCCAGAATATCGTCGACAGGGAATTGCCGAAGCCCAGCCGGATATCGCCCTGCCCCAATACCGAGTGGTAAATCAGCGCGCCATGCGCCAGCAAGGCCAGCGGCAGCGCGAAGCGCACCGAAGCGGCAGGCGGCGTGCGCTGCAGACGCCAGGCGACCCAGCCATACAGCGCGCTCACACTCAAAGTAATCAGCAATAGCGGAGACATTCGTTAAAATGGGGATCTGATACAAGCCAGCCCCATTATCCATGCCGTCCCGTACGGCAACAAGGAACCCTGTCAGAAAACCGCCATGCTAGAAAATCTCAGTGGACGCCTCGCCGGCGTCGTCAAAACCTTGCGCGGACAGGCGCGCATCACCGAGGCCAACGTGCAGGACACGTTGCGCCAGGTGCGCCTTGCCCTGCTCGAGGCCGACGTCGCCCTGCCGGTGGTCAAGGATTTCATCGACGCCGTCAAGGCGCGCGCGCTGGGCCAGGAAGTGCTTGCCAGTCTGTCGCCGGGCCAGGCGCTGATCGGCATCGTCCACGAGGAACTGACCCGGCTGATGGGCGGCGAAAACGCCGACCTCAACCTCGCCGCCACGCCGCCCGCCGTCATCCTGATGGCCGGCCTGCAGGGCTCGGGCAAGACCACCACCAGCGGCAAGCTCGCGCTGCTGCTGAAAAACCGCAAGAAAAAAGTCCTGCTCGCCTCGGCCGACGTCTACCGCCCCGCCGCCATCGACCAGTTGCGACAGCTGGCCAATCAGCTCGACGTCAGCTTTTTCGAAGCGGGCGACGAACGCGATCCGCTGAAAATCGCACAGGCCGCGCAGGATCACGCGCGCAAGCAGTTTTATGATGTGCTGATCGTCGATACCGCCGGCCGGCTGGCGATCGACGAGGCGATGATGGCCGAGATCACGGCCTTGCACGCCGCGGTCAGGCCGGTCGAAACGCTGTTTGTCGTGGATGCGATGCAGGGCCAGGACGCGATCAACGTCGCCCGCGCCTTCAACGAGGCGCTGCCGCTCACCGGCGTGGTGCTGACCAAGCTCGACGGCGACGCCCGCGGCGGCGCGGCGCTGTCGGTGCGCCACATCACCGGCAAGCCGCTGAAATTCATCGGCGTCGGCGAAAAGCCCACCGGGCTGGAAGCCTTCCACCCCGAGCGCATGGCGCAGCGCATCCTCGGCATGGGCGACGTGCTCTCGCTGATCGAGCAGGCGCAAAGCTCGGTCGATCTCGCCGAAGCCAAGAAGCTTGCCGACAAGGTCAAGAAAGGCAAGGACTTCGACCTCGAAGACTTCAAGGCGCAAATTCAGCAGATGCGCAAAATGGGCGGGCTGTCGGCACTGATGGACAAGCTTCCCGGTGCCGGGCAGATGACGGTCCCGGCCGGCGCCGACGACAAGTCGATCAATCGCGTCGAAGGCATCATCAACAGCATGACCCCGCTGGAGCGCCGCAAACCCGACATCATCAAGGCCAGCCGCAAGCGCCGCATCGCCGCCGGCGCGGGAGTGCAGGTGCAGGAGGTCAATAAGCTGCTGAACCAGTTCGAGCCGGCGCAGACGATGATGAAGATGATGGGCAAGGGCGGCCTGGGCAAGATGATGCGCGGGATGAAGGGTATGCTGCCCGGGATGCGGTAATACCTCCCCACTGGCAAGCTGGGGGATTTTGGGTATAATTCGCGGTTTTCTCCGTTTACCCGGTGGGTTGAATCATGGTCGTTATTCGTCTTTCGCGCGGCGGCGCCAAAAACCGTCCCTTCTACAACGTGGTGGTGGCCGATTCGCGCTGCCGCCGTGATGGCCGCTTCATCGAGCGCGTCGGTTTCTACAATCCGGTCGCTGCCGAAGGCGCCGAAGCGGTGCGTCTGGATCAGGAGCGCATCGGCTATTGGGTGAGCAATGGCGCCCAGATGTCCGACACCGTCGCCCGTCTGGTCAAGCAGAACAAGCCCGCTGCAGCCGCCTGATTTGGATCAAGGCCGCGATTGGGTCGTGATGGGGCGCATCGCCGCCCCGTTCGGCATCAAGGGCTGGGTCAAGGTCCAGCCCTACAGCGAAGACCCGGGCGCACTGATGGATTTCGAATCCTGGCGTGTCGGCCGCGGCGAGCAGCACACGCATTACACCGTCGAAGCCGTCCAGGATCACAGCAACACCCTGGTCGCCAAACTGACCGGCATCGACGACCGCGACGCGGCGTATGCCCTGCGCGGACAGGAAATATCGGTGGCGAAGCATGACCTGCCGCCGCCGCAGGAAAACGAGTTTTACTGGTCGGATCTGATCGGCCTGACAGCCGTCAACCGCGAAGGGGTCGAGCTCGGACGGGTCGACAGCCTGCTGGAAACTGGCGCGCAGGACGTGCTGGTGATCAAGGGCAAGCGCGAACATCTGATTCCGTTCGTCGCGACTTTCGTCGGCAAGGTGGATGTGGCAAGCGGGACGATCGAGGTGGACTGGGGCGAAGATTACTGATGCGCTTCGATGCGGTCACGCTCTTCCCCGAGATGTTCGATGCCGTACTGGATTACGGCATCACGCGGCGGGCGCTGGATCGCGAGCTGTACCGGTTCCGCGCGTGGAATCCGCGCGATTTCACCGACGACCCGCACCGCACGGTGGATGATCGGCCCTACGGCGGCGGCCCCGGAATGCTGATGCTGGCCGAACCGCTGGATCGCGCGTTGAACGCCGTGCAGCAGGATCTGGCCGGCGAGAATTTGACGCCCTGGGTGGTGCATTTTTCGCCCCGCGGCCGCCCGCTCACGCATCGACGGGTGATGGAACTGAAAAACAAGCCCGCACTGGTATTGCTATGCGGACGCTATGAAGGCATCGACGAGCGGCTGTTGCAGCGCCGCGTGGACGAGGAACTCTCGCTTGGCGACTTTGTATTGTCGGGCGGCGAAGTCCCCGCGCTGGCGCTGATGGACGCCCTCATCCGGCAACTGCCGGGGGCGTTGAACGACGCCGATTCGGCGGTGGAAGACTCCTTCGCCAACGGCTTGCTCGACTGCCCGCACTACACCCGGCCCGAAGTCTGGCAGGGCTTGGCGGTGCCGGAGGTATTGAAAGGCGGCAACCACGCCGCGATCGCCCAGTGGCGCTTGCAGCAGAGTCTGGCGATCACGGCGGCGCATCGCCCCGATCTGCTGGCGAAGCGCGGCTTGTCGAAGCAGGAACAGGATTTTCTCGCGGCGCACCCACCGAGTGCGCCGCGGAACGAAGCGGACCGCTAATCCCGGTCCATGTGAAACGGCGTCACGTCCACCCGCGAGGGTGCACCTCTCCCGCCAGATGCAAGGAAACATCATGAACATCATCGAGCAACTCGAACAGGAAGAAATCGCCCGCCTGGGCAAAACCCTCCCCGATTTCGCCCCCGGCGACACCGTCGTCGTCCAGGTGAAAGTGAAGGAAGGCAATCGCGAGCGTCTGCAGGCCTACGAAGGCGTCGTCATCGCCAAGCGCAACCGCGGCCTCAACTCCGCCTTTACCGTGCGCAAGATCTCCGCCGGCGAAGGCGTCGAACGGACCTTCCAGACCTATTCGCCGCTGGTCGCCAGCGTCGAAGTCAAGCGTCGCGGTGACGTGCGCCGCGCCAAGCTGTACTATCTGCGCGAGCGTTCCGGCAAGTCTGCCCGCATCAAGGAAAAGCTGCCCGCCCGCAAAGCCGCAGCAACGGCTGCCGAATAAGCCGTTTCCTGCCGCACGCAAAACGCCCGCATCCAGCGGGCGTTTTGCTGTGGCAAGCAGAAGCGGCGGCAAGCTAAAAACGAAGGGAACAACTCCATGTCAGACGCCTTCAAGCGAGCAATCGAGGAACATTGCTTCGGCTGCGTGTACTACCCGCCCAACCTGCCTCCAAATGCCTATTCCGAGGCCGACTGGGCCATGCTGCAAGCTCGCACGTGCGCGTTCGAGTATGAGCCGGGAACGGAAGACTGTCTGGCCAGCCGCAAGACCAGTTGCAGCTTGGTCGATCTCGCCGCCACGCGTCAATCTCTTGGCGGCTTATCGGAATAGCGATCCTCACCCCGACGCGTTGACGCCGCGGGGCTAGAATGCCGTCATGCCTGCGTACGCTGCCATTCTTTCCGCCCCGATGTGCCGCCTCGGCGCCTGCTTCACCGGCGACGCGCTGACGCGGCTGGACTTCTTGCCTGTCGATGCTCCCGCGTCCACCCAACACGACACGCGCACACGCCTGCTGGCACGCGAGCTGGACGCCTACTGGCACGATCCCGCCCACGCCTTCGATCTGCTCTTCGTCCCGCTGGGCACGCCGTTCCAGTTGCGGGTGTGGCACGCACTCATGAACATCTCTGCCGGGCAGCCGACGACCTACGGCGCGCTGGCGAAACGGCTCGGCACCGCGGCGCGCGCGGTGGGCCAGGCGTGCGGTTCCAATCCCTTGCCGATTCTCATCCCCTGCCATCGCGTGCTGGCTGCAAGCGGGTTGGGCGGCTTCATGCACGCGGCATCGGGGGCGCCGCTGGACGTGAAAACCTGGCTGCTGGCGCATGAACGACGCGCTGATTGACCGGTTCTGCGATCACCTGTGGCTGGAAGACGGGCTGGCCAACCTGACGCTCGCGGCGTACCGGCGCGACCTCAAGGCCTTCGGAAGCTGGCTTGAAAAGGAGCGTAAGCATGGCTTGGACGCAGCCGTGGCCGGCGACATCGAAGCCTATCTGGCGTGGCGCTTCGCCCGCCGCACCCAGCCGCGCAGCGCGGCGCGCTACACCTCGGCGCTGAAGCGGTTTTATCGCTATCTGCTGCGCGACAAGCTGATCGCCGTCGATCCCACGCTCAATCTCGACAGTCCCAAGCTGCCGCGTGCGCTGCCCAAGACACTGACCGAAACCGACGTGGAGCATCTGCTCGACAGCGCCGATGCCGGCACGCCACTGGGCCTGCGCGACCGCGCAATGCTGGAAACGCTGTACGCCACCGGCTTGCGGGTGTCGGAACTGGTGGGGCTGAAGTTGACGGCGCTGAACCTCAACGACGGCGTGCTGCGCGTCACCGGGAAAGGCAACAAGGACCGGCTGGTGCCGCTGGGCGAAGAGGCGGTGCAGTGGCTGCGGCGCTACATGACGGAGGCGCGCCCGCTGCTGCTGGAAAAGCAGCTTTCCGATGCGGTGTTCGTGACGGCGCGCGGCGACGGCATGACGCGCCAGGCGTTCTGGTACCGCATATCGCACTGCTT
>DASVPF010000289.1:0-2296 GCA_036382965.1 Thiobacillus sp. | reverse complement strand
GCGGAGACGACAGTTTTGCCTACAGCGCCAGCGATGGCAGCCTGAATTCCGGCGTGGTGACCGTCACCCTGACGGTCAGTCCACCGGGGAATATTCCCCTCGATCCACCGCCGCCCCCTCCGAAACCTCCAGTCAATCCGGATCCGGACGTACGTGCTGTTGAGCCGCCGCCCCCCGTCATCGTGCCCCCGGCACCGCCCGGCAACCCGCCGCCGGTCGCCCTGCCGCCATTGCCGGTTCAGGAGGGAAACCCCGTCGTGCAAGTCACCTTCCACGGAGGGTACGAAACCGTGGCACCGCGGCCCAGCCAGCCGATCGTCAACCGGCATGAAACGTTCACCAGCCCGACGCAGCTGGATGTCTGGCGGACGCAACTGCTGGACGCCGCCCGGTCAGCCGATCCGGGCAGCACCCTTCACAACCCGACTTCGCCGGCGGTCAATATCGATTTGCCCCAGGACCGCAACTTCAAATTGAATCTCGATAGCGAGGAAGCGAAAGCTTCTGCGATGGTCCTGTCGGCAGGCGCCGTGTGGTGGGGGTTGCGGGCTGGCGGCCTGATGGCCAGCCTGTTCGCCTCGCTGCCGGCATGGCGCTCGCTTGATGTTCTGCCGGTTTTGCGCGACGACAAAGAGGGCGAAGAATCGCCGTGGGACCCGGACGAAGACGGAAGACGGCCTGCGGGAGCCGTGGAAAACGTGCCTGACGAGGCCGCCGGATGAAGACCAGGCTGCCCCGGTTCTCGCCCGCCGCACGCATCGCGCTGGGCCTGATCTCGCTCGTCGCCACCCTTCTGCTGGTGGCGGACATCACGCTCGGACTCGTGCCGACCGATGCCGAGACGCAACGCAAGATCCGGCAAAGCACGAGCGAACGGCTGGGCGTTCAGGTCGCCAGCCTGATCCAGATGCAGCAATGGAATGGCTTGAAGACGACGCTGAACGCCGCGCTTGCCCGCGATCGGGACATCCTTTCGCTGGCGGTACGGCAGCGCGACGGCCGGCTCCTGATCCAGGCGGGAGACCACCTGCGCTACTGGGAGCCGCCGGCAAACGGCCTGTCCACTTTGACCCACGTCCGCGTGCCGCTCCTTGACGACAGCGTTGAAGGCAATGGCCATTGGGGAGACGTGGAAATCAGCTACCGGCCCGTCATCCCGCGAGATCTGAGTGCCTGGCTGCGCCAGCCGCTGGTGGCGCTGTTTTTTGTCATCGTGCCGGTCGGATTCCTCGCCTTCTATCTCTACATACGGCGCGCGTTGCAATATCTGGACCCGACTTCTGCCATTCCGGACCGGGTGCGCACCGCATTTGATACCCTGAACGAGGGGGTGGCGGTCATCGACCGGGATGGACGAATCATGTTGTCCAACAAGGCCTTCCGACTTCTCCATCCGCAGGCTTCGCAGGAACTGACCGGGAAAGCCCTGGCCGAACAGGCGTGGCTGATCGGGCACAACACGGCCCAGACACTGCCGTGGGTCAGGGCCATGGAGACGAACAGCCCTGTCGGCGGCCACCTCATCTCCATTACCCAGCCCGACCTGAGCATGTCCAGGCTCATCGTGAATGCCGCGCCGATTCAGGATGGCCGCGGCCAGTTGCGCGGCTGCATGGTGTCCTTCCACGACGAGACCGAATTGCACCATGCCAACGAGCAGATGCGGGATGCGTTGATCAAACTGGAAGCCTCGCGCAAGCAGATTGAGGAGCAGAACGTGGAACTGGTGCGTTTGGCGACCCGCGACCCGCTCACCGGCTGCTACAACCGGCGCGCCTTCTTTTCCGCGGCCGAGCCCCTGCTCGACCATATCCGCCAGCAGGGCCGCCAGTTGTGCTGCGTGATGACCGACATCGATCACTTCAAGCGCGTCAACGATACTTACGGCCACGCCATCGGCGACCAGGCCCTCATCGCCGTCGCCCGGGGCTTGTCCGCAGGACTGCGCACCAACGATTTGCTGTGCCGCTACGGCGGCGAGGAATTCTGCATCCTGTTGCCCGATACCACACCTGAACAGGCGCTCGACATCACCGAACGCCTGCGCGCGGAAATCGAACAGAATGCGGGGGCGGGCATACGTTCCGTTGAAGGGCTGCATTTCACCAGCAGTTTCGGCGTGGCAAGCTTCTCGCCGGAACTGGCCAGCGTCAATGAACTCATCGAGATGGCGGACTACGCCCTCTATTCGTCCAAGCACAATGGCAGAAACCGGGTCACGCTGTGGACCGAAGACCTGCAGCTCATGAGTGAAGCTGCCCTCGACAGCGCGCAGGGTGCCCGGGCGGCCGAACGC
>DASVPF010000288.1:0-4683 GCA_036382965.1 Thiobacillus sp. | reverse complement strand
CAACAGCTCCTTCTACAGCGACGGCTTCGGCGAGGCGGTGGGCGGCGGCCCGAACTCCGGCGGTTTCGGCGCGGTCACCATCGGCCAGATCGAGAAATACATTTCCGAGGAAGCCTTCAAGGCCGGCTGGCGCCCCGACATGTCGAACGTCGTGCCGACCGGCAGGAAGGTCGCCGTGATCGGCGCCGGGCCTGCCGGCCTGGGTTGCGCCGACGTGCTGGCGCGCAACGGCGTGAAGCCGGTGGTGTACGACCGCTACGACGAGATTGGCGGCCTGCTGACCTTCGGCATCCCCGAATTCAAGATGGAAAAAACGGTGATGACGCGCCGCCGCGACGTGTTCGAGGGCATGGGCGTCGAGTTCCGCCTCAACACCGACATCGGCAAGGATGTCTCCATGCAATCCCTGCTCGACGAATACGACGCCGTGTTCATGGGCATGGGCACCTACACCTACATGAAGGGCGGCTTCCCCGGCGAGGACCTGCCCGGCGTGCTGGAAGCGCTGCCTTTCCTGATCTCCAACGTGCGCAAATGCCTCGACCTGGCCAAGCCGGACGAGGTCTACCACGACATGAAAGGCCTGCGCGTGGTGGTACTGGGCGGCGGCGATACCGCGATGGACTGCAACCGCACCAGCATCCGCCAGGGCGCCGCGAGCGTCACCTGCGCCTACCGCCGCGACGAGAAGAACATGCCCGGCTCCAAGCGCGAAGTGGCCAACGCCAAGGAAGAGGGCGTGCAATTCCTGTGGAACCGCCAGCCGGTCGAGATCGTCGGCGACGGCCGCGTCGAAGGCGTCAAGCTCGTGACCACCGAACTCGGCCCTGCGGATGCACGCGGCCGCCGCACCCCGGTGGTGGTCCCGGGTTCGGAAGAAATCGTCCCGGCCGACCGCGTGATCGTCGCCTTCGGCTTCCGCCCCAACCCGCAGCCGTGGTTCGAGCAGCACCGGATCGCCGTCGATCTGGGCGGCCGCGTGGTCGCCAAGGGCAATGCGCACGCCTACCAGACCGCCAATCCGAAGGTCTTCGCCGGCGGCGACATGGTGCGCGGTTCCGACCTGGTGGTCACCGCAGTATGGGAAGGCCGCGAGGCGGCGAAGGGCATACTCGCCTATCTCGATCTGCTGTAACCGCTCGCGCAAAAACGGCGCATAAAAAAGTCGGGGGCTCACGCCTCCGGCTTTTTGCTTTCATCCTGCCGATCAGAACGTGACGCTGTACATCAGCTGCCAGTTCTCCTGGCTGTGCTCGATGGTCATGCCGCCGTTACTCGCGGGCATCGCGGCGCCGACTCCATCACCGATATTTCCGGCACATAGCTCAGGCCGAAACCGGGTTCGGACTGCTAGCCGAAGCCCGCCGTGCAAGGTTGCGCCCCGTATTTCCCGGCGCCCACGGCCTGCGGCACCAAGCCTGCTAAAATGCCGGCTTTGCGTCTTGGCCATTTTCGTGGCTACCCCATGTCCGCCCTCAAGAACGATACCTTTCTGCGCGCGCTACAGCGTTTGCCCACCGACTACACGCCGCTGTGGCTGATGCGCCAGGCGGGACGCTACCTGCCGGAATACAACGCCACCCGCGCGCGCGCCGGGGACTTCCTGACCCTGTGCAAAACGCCCGATCTGGCGACCGAAGTGACATTGCAGCCGCTGGCGCGCTATCCGCTCGACGCTGCGATCCTGTTTTCCGACATCCTTACTGTGCCCGATGCGATGGGCCTGGGGCTCTATTTTTCGCAGGGCGAAGGCCCGCGTTTCGAGCGCCCGCTGCGCGACGAATGGGAAATCCGCGACCTCTCCGCGCCCGATCCGACCGACAAGCTCGGCTACGTGATGGACGCGGTGCATTCGATCCGCCGCGCGCTCGACGGTTCGGTGCCGCTGATCGGCTTTTCCGGCAGCCCCTACACGCTGGCGTGCTACATGATCGAAGGCGGCAGCTCGGACGACTACCGCCACATCAAGACCATGCTGTACAGCCGCCCCGACCTGCTGCGCCGCATTCTGGAAGTGAACACGCAGGCGGTGACCGACTATCTCAACGCGCAGATCGAAGCCGGCGCGCAGGCCGTGATGATTTTCGATTCCTGGGGCGGCAGCCTCACCCCGCACGCCTATCGGGAATTCTCGCTCGCCTACATGGAACGCATCGTTGCAGGCCTGACCAAGGAACGCGAAGGCCGCCGCGTGCCGAGCATCGTCTTCACCAAGGGCGGGGGCAACTGGCTGGAAGCGATGGCCGCCATCGGCGCCGACGCGGTGGGACTGGACTGGACGCTCGACATCGGCGAGGCACGCCGCCGCGTCGGCGACAAGGTCGCGCTGCAGGGCAACCTCGACCCTTGCGCCCTGCACGGCACGCCCGACCGCATCCGCAGCGAGGCCGCCCGCATCATCGACAGCTACGGCAACCACCCCGGCCACGTGTTCAACCTCGGCCACGGCATTTCGCAGTTCACCGATCCGGACAACGTCGGCGTACTGGTCGAGGCCGTGCACAGCCAGAGTCGCGCCATACGCGCAGCACACGCCTGAACGAACTTTTTCACGCCGCGCCGTCCTAAGCTCAGCCTTTATTCACCTGGATCGATCTCCCATGAAACGACTTTTGATCAGCCTGTTTGCCCTTTTCATCGGCTTCGGCCTCGTCATCCACGACGCCGATGCCCGACGCCTCGGCGGCGGCAAGTCTTTCGGCATGCAGCGCAGCATTCCGACCCGGCAATCTGCCGCCCCCACCCCGCAGCAGCAGCCTGGCGCCGCGCCGACGACCACGCCGCAAAAACGTAGCTGGATGGGTCCGATCGCCGGCCTGGCCGCCGGCCTGGGTCTGGCCGCGCTGGCTTCCCACTTTGGGCTGGGCGGAGGCATGGCCAATATCCTGATGCTGGCCTTGCTGGCGATGGCCGCCTTCATGCTGTTCCGCGTGTTCATGCGCCGCAATGCGTCCGCCCCCGTGATGCAATACGCCGGCATGCCGCAGAGTACGTTCGACCCGGCACCCGCCGCCTTGAGCGGCGGCGGCACTCCCGCCTTTCCGCCCGGATTCGATGCCGAAGCCTTCACGCGCGAAGCCAAGCTCAACTTCATTCGCCTGCAGGCCGCCTTCGACGCCGGTAATCTGGATGATCTGCGCACCTTCACCGCGCCCGAAATTTTTGCCGAACTCAGCATGGAACTGGTCGAGCGCGGCACCGCGCCCCAGACAACCGATGTAATGACGCTCAATGCCGAAGTACTGGAAGCCCTCGACGAAGGCAACCGCCACATCGTCAGCGTGCGCTTTACAGGCCTAGTGCGCGAAGCCGCCGACCGGGGCGCTGAGCCGCTTGATGAAGTCTGGCACCTCACCAAACCGGTCAGCGGCCAGGGTGGATGGGTAATCGCCGGGATCCAACAGCTGCAAAACTAGGAAAAACAAGGTCTTGCGCGCACATTGGGTGCGCAAAGCCGCACCATTGCTGAATAGTAGCGTTAACTTATGCACAATTTTGGCGCAAGGGAACTTTTTTTGTTTCAAATACTTGACAGACAGGCCAAGTCTGTAAGCATTTGAAAAATAATGATTAACTGGTTTGCCCGCTTTTTAGCCGGCGATGCCTCTACGCCTGAATACGGGCAATGAGGCGTGGTCGACACAAATCACCCACACAATTATCCACAGCTTGCGTTGACAATACCAAATAAACCTTGTCGAACAGCCACTTAACCAAGTTTTCCCGACATTCAACCAAGAGTTTCCGCTAAGATGCCGTCCCTCCTTCAGGTCGTGCTCGATACCCCGCTCCATCGGGTTTTCGACTATCGCCTGCCGGATGGCCTCGGCAGAGTGCAGCCGGGCAGCCTGGTCGAAGTTCCATTCGGCCGTACCCGCCAGGTCGGCGTCGCCTTGGACCAGCCCGCCGACAGTCCGGTTGGAACGGACAAGCTGCGCGACGTGATCCGCGTGCTGAACGACCGGCCCGCGCTCTCGTCCGACATCCTCCGCCTGGCGCAGTTTTGCGCCGACTATTATCACTATCCGCTGGGCGCGATCCTGCTGGCCGCGCTGCCGCCGCGCCTGCGCAACGCCACGCCGTTTGTCGCGGATACGCCGTGGCTGACCGTGACCGCGGCCGGGTGCACGGCAGAACCGCCCGCCCGCGCCCGGGCGCAGCGCGCGTTGCTCGATGCCTTGCGCGCAGCACCGCAGTCGCGCGAGAGCTTGCGCACGCAGAAGCAGGGCCGCCACGCAACCGCGCTGGTCGCGGCAGGCTGGGCCGCATGGACGCGATTGCCGCCCCCGGCTGGCGAACAGCCGCAAACCGCCACGACCCACCCACCACCAGGAAGGCGTCCGATGACCAGCACCGTGGACCGCACGGCCGAACCCAGCCTCGTCGAACCCAGCGTCGATCGCTGGGCCGACCTCACCCCGATCCGTCGCGGGCCCCGCGCCCGCGTCTCCGCGGCCGTCGCCGCTCGGATCTTCGGGCGGGTCACGCACCGGCTCGGGCTCGACGTCTCCACGGACGACGACCCCGGCGCCGACCTCGTGCTGCACCTGCCCGAGGAGTTCTTCACCCGGCTGGGCAGCGACGGCCTGATCGGCTTCGGCGAGTCCTACATGACCGGGGCCTGGGACGCCGAGGACCTGGGCGGCACCCTCACCGTGCTCTGCGAGCAGATCGACGGCCTGG
>DASVPF010000287.1:0-3830 GCA_036382965.1 Thiobacillus sp. | reverse complement strand
CTCGGCCAGCAGTTGCGCGAGCGAAAGCGGCGGAGCGTTCGGCTGCTTCACAGCAGCGCCTCCGCGGTCGCGTCCAGCAGCACCGCTTCGCCGACGCATTCCAGCTTGCGCGCCGCTGACAGCCGCAGCGCCGTCGCCGCCAGCTTGTTCACCTTGCGCAGGATTCCCTTGGTGGCCTGGTAGAGCGCCTGGCGGGCGGTGTCGTCGAACAACGGCTGGGAGACACCGGCGGCTTTGAGCTGCTGCGCCAGGTAGGCGTCCAGTTCCTCGCGCGTCAGCCCTTCCAGGTGATAGTGCACGCCAATGCGCTGGCGCAGTGCTTCGTGAAGCTGCAGCGAGAGCGCGCGGCGCAGCAGCGGGTGGCCGATGAGCAGCAGCGAGAGGTAGCGCGACGAGTCCATGTCGAAGTTCAGCAACAGCGGCAGCTGCTCCAGCGCCGGATGCGGCAGCAGGTGCGCCTCGTCGATGATCAGAATCGGGTGTTGCTTCTTGCTTTGGTTCAGGCGCACCACCGCTTCAGCAATCTGGCGGCTCAGATCTCCGCGCCCGCGGGCCGGCTCCAGATGCAGCTCCAGCGCCACCTGGCGCAGCAGGTCCAGCGCCGATGCCGCGCAGAAGTGCACGTAGAGAATCTTGTAGAGGTTGGGATGAAGCGTGGCGGCGAAGGCGCGCGCGGCGGTGGACTTGCCCGCTCCCACGTCGCCGGTGAGCAAGCCCACGCCGTGATGCTGGGCCAGGAACTCGAGCCGGGTCCGGACCTGGTTCCAGCCCTCGGAGGCAAACAGTTGCTTGGCGTCGGGGCTGTCGGAAAACGGCGTCTTCTTGAAACCGAAAAAGGATTCCCACATGGTCAGTCAGTCCTTGTTGCGGGGCAGTTGCCCGTTGACGACCGGATCCACCAGCCGCGCCATCCCCTGCGACTGGCCTTCGCAATAGATCTCCAGTTCGGTCAGGTCCAGCGGATCGAAGCGCACCTCGATCTGTTTACCGGCCAGGTGAGCGGGCGCCTCGAAGAAGCGGTGCTGGAGCAGGAAGGTCGAATCGCGGCGCACCAGGCGACCCACGCGATGGAAGAACAGGCGTCGCAGGTCGGTGTCGGGAGGAAGCTGGCGGACGCGCTCGATATCGCGCTGCCAGCGCGCCAGCGGCGTGGTGCCCAGGCCGCTGTGCTCGCTGCGGTGATAGACCGTATCGATCCAGTGCCACAGCCGGTCGTTGAGCTGCTCCAGCGTCAGCGGGATTTTCGGATCGAGGTTGGCCATGAATTGCTGGCGCACTGATCCAAACCAGCGTTCGATCTTGCCGCGGCCCTCGGGCTGATAGGGCGGCGTGTGGACGATCAGAATGCCGATGCCGGCGGCGATGCGCGCCAACTGCGGCGAGCGGTAGATTTTGCCGTTGTCCATGTACAAGCGAGCCGGCAGGCCGCGGCATGCGACAGCCTGGCGCAGGCAGTCCAGGAACGAATCCAGCCCCTGGTTGGGATAGAACTGGGCGTGCGGGACCAGCCGGCTGGCATCGTCGAGCGTGGCTTGTAGAAAGACCTGCATCTTGCCGCCGCCGGGTCGCTCGACCCAGGGACCGAACAGCATGTCCGACTGCCAGATCTGGTTGGCGAACTCGGCTTCATACTTTTTGTGCGGCGTCGCCGTCGCCTGGGCCAGCAGCAGCTGGCGTTCGGTGAGGCCGCGAGCCCGCAGGAAACGATACAGCGTCGCGGCCGACAGGCCGGCCTGATTGTGCGGGCTGGCCAGCGCCAGCTCGCGCAGCAGCGCGGTGCCGGTGCGGTGTGGGTTCTCCCGTTTGAGCCGTTCGATCAGGGCGGCGGTTTCCGGCGAGACGGCGCGCGCCTGGCCGCGGTCCTGGCGAGGTTTGGGGAACAGGCCGGCGAATCCGTTGCGGCGATAGCGCAGCACCCATTCCAGCAACGTGTCCACCGACACCGAGCGGCGGTTGGAGGCCGGGATGTCGTACTGGCGCGAGGCGATCTCCTGGGCACGCCGGGTAAGTTCGCCGCGCGGCAGCACGTCGATGACGAGCGGCGCCACTAACGCGTAGCGGAACAGCGCGATTTTTTCGGCTTTGTCGTCCATCATCGGGGGTGTTTTTCTCTCCCGCCCCAAGCCTAAGGTGGGAGCCCGTCCCGCTTCCAGACAAATGGTGTGTGTGCGTCCTCAACCGGCCGCACTGGCGGCAGGCAGTGTGCGACGACGGCCGTCCGGAGCCAGACCGGCGGGCCAACCCAGCAGGTGATCGCGCAGCTCGGCGAACAGGAAGCGGTGAGCGGCGATCCAGCCGGTGTCCTCCAGCATGCGCAGCGCCCGGCCGACGAAATCCGGAGCCGGCGCGGGCCTGTTCAACGCCGACAGCGCGGCGCACAGCCGCTCGGCCTGCCGGCGAAAACGGCGAATCCAGAACTGGCCGCGCTGGTAGGGCATGGCGGTATGCGTCGCTTGGATAGCCGCCGCCAGCGGCCGGTCCTGGAGCAGGTAGGCCAGCAGAAACAGCGCGATCACCAGGATGCTGGAGCGCAGGTACGGCAGCGCGAATTCCGGTAACAGCGACACGGTGCGCTTGCAGGCGCGGCACAGGTATCGCCGCACGCGGAGGAGGCCGTCGAATGCGACATCGATGAGCGTGCGTGTGTAGAAACCATGGGCCGTAAGTGGGCGCCGGGCCTGGCACTGCGGGCAGTGGCCGGGCCGGTAGCGGTCCGGGTCGGAAAGCTCTTCCGCGTACTGTTGGATCGAGCCGGAGAAAGGTTGTAGGATCTGCATTGGGTGTAGTTTTCCTTTGGGAGCGCCAACTCCCAGGGGGCCATTCCATGGCGGGGCACTCTTTCGGGAGTGCTCCCGCCCTCAATCCGACATCCTACATGCAGAACGGCCGCCGAAGCGGCCCTGTGGGGATAGTGGTGCCGCGGGCACGTATCCCACGAGCGTGGTCACGCTGCCCGCCGGCACCGGTGCACAATCGCGCTGGTATACGAGGGAATCAATCAGAAGAAAGGTCAGCTCTGCGCGGGGGAAGAGAGTGACCCGTCACACGTCAGGGCCTCGTCAAGCCTCGCCTTGCCGTCGACGCTCAGCGCCTCCACACCCTTGGCATCTTTGTCGAACAAGCTCGTGCTTTCCATCCATACACGATGTCTCTTGAAGGACTTGGCAAAAGCGTGACTCCTGTATTCCCCCGCGGTGAGCGCCCCGAGATCGAAGAAGCCGCGCTTGCTGAAGAACCCGCGGAACAGGAAGTTGTGCTTCAGCGCTTCCGTGTCGTCCGACAGGTCGGACATCGCTTCGTGAGCATCGGCCAGCGTTCGCTGCAGGTTCTCGGCGACGCCGCCCTCGCCCGAGCCCGCCTGAAACTTGTCGACGGCGTCCTTCACCTGCAGCGTAATCTGCTGCAGATTCCGAACGGCTCGCTGAACCTCGGGGACAATGTCGCTGTCCGCAACCGTCTTAGTGATCTTCTTCGCACTGGCGGAAGTCTCGCGCAGATTGTCGACGATGCCCTCGCCGCTGGCAACCGTGCGCTTCAGGCTGTCGTGCATCTCTTTGTCCTTGAACAGCGCGCCCACCGTGCCCTGACCTTTTTGAACTCCGTCCAGAATCTCGCCCAGGTTGGCGCTGATTTTGTCGGCGGATACGAGGATGCTCTTCACATTCGGGGCGCTCGTTGTGAGCAGCAGATTGGCGGCCTTGGCCGTGCCTTCGATCTGCTCCAGGGTGGAGAGGAGCTGGTCTTTGACGCCTGTCATGACGCCGTTGGCTTGCGTAACGACACCGTTGATCTGATCCATGAGGTCGCCCCAATCGAAGGGCTCTTTCGAC
>DASVPF010000286.1:0-2591 GCA_036382965.1 Thiobacillus sp. | reverse complement strand
CAAGTACGAGGAATGGCAGTGGAAGGAAAAGGACACCGCGCTGGGACGCGCGTTTTCCCACTACGACTTCGAGCGCGACCTCGAGCGCGGGCTCGCCGCAGGTGGCCGAGCGCCTGCTGCGCGACGCCCTGTTTTTCGTGGCAAAAAGCCAGACGCTGGATGGGCGCGCGGCCGAAGTGCGCGCGACCTTCGGCCTCGATCGCTATCTGCCGGGCCGCGGCCTGCTCGACCCTGAAGCGCTGGCGCGCATGCGCCCCGTGCTGGACGCCATGCAGACCAGCCTGAAGGCGGCACACGACAGCTGGCAGGCCTATGTCGATGGCGATGCCGAACAGCTGGCGCAGTTTCAGACTCATCTGGAACGCATGCAGCCGCAGGCGCAGATGGTCGAGGCCAGCAAGCTGAAACCCTTGCTCGACGAGCTGGCCGCGGCGGCCATGACTGCGATCGGCCGCGCAGGCGAGGCGCGCGAACTGGTGGACCTGGAAGTCGCCGCCACGCTGCTGTTCATGCAGCACGCCGTCGATCAGGAAGATGTGCTGCACACCGATTTTGCCGCCCGTTCCGAAGCGCAGCAGGCACGCCTGCGCGCCCTGATCGAAGGCCGTGAATTGCCGGCCAACGACATGACGGCCGCCAACCAGCGCGAAGCCGAACGCGACATGCTGCTGCACCTGGCACAGGAAGTCGGCCAGAATCTGAAACAGATGGAAGAGGCGCTGGATGCCTTCTTCCGCGATGTGAACGAGCGCGAAGCGCTGGCCCATCTGCCTGCGCTGTCGCAGCAGGCGCAGGGTGCGCTGGTCATGCTGGAGCTGCCCGTTCCCGCCAGCCTGCTGGCGGCCGCCACGGCCATGGTGCAATCGTTTGCCAGCGAAGGCTATCCCGACGAGGCGACCCAGCAACGCCTGGCCGACGCCTTCTCCAGCCTCGGGCTGTATATCGAAGCCTATTGCGCCGGGCGGGTCGATGCGGCCCGAATTCTGCGGCCGGTCCTGATCGAATTCGGCGTGATCGGCGCCGACAGTGCAGACGAACACGCATTCGACGACACGGTCGAGGCCGGCTTGCCGGCCCGCAAGGCCGAGGTGCAGGCAAGCTACCTGGCGTGGCGCGACCACTCCGACGACGACGCAAAAAAAAAGTTCCTTGACGTCCTGACCGAGCTCGGCCACGACGCCGAACTGATCGACGACGCCATTCTGAAACGGCAGACGCGCGCTGCGCTCGACGGCAGCCGCGATGCGGCCGAGGCGCCGTCGGCGCTCGATGCCGAGATTGCCGCCCTGACCGGGCTGGCATTGCCGGAGCGGTACGCGCCTGAGATTCCGCCGATGCAGCAGCTGGCCGAACCGGTTGCCCAAGCGTCCGTTCCGCTTTTCGCCGAACCGGCGCTGGAAACGGGCGCGAGCCCTGAGCTCGAAGCCGGTCCCGTCGAGGCGGACGAATTCGTGTTCGAAGCGGCTGTCGACACACAGCCAGTGCCAGCCGTTGAGGCCATACAGGCCGAGCCGGTCGAAGCGCCTGCCGAAGGCTTGCTTCAGGTTGCGATCCCCGAAGACGTCGAAGCGGAACTGCTGGACATCTTCCTGGAAGAAGCCAACGAAGTGCTGGCCACCCTGGGCGAGGCCAGCGAGGCCTGCCACAGCAATCCCGACGACCAGGCCGCCCTGACCGTGATCCGCCGCGGCTTCCATACCCTGAAGGGAAGCGGCCGCATGGTCGGGTTGAACGATCTGGGCGAAACCGCGTGGCGTCATGAACAGTTGATGAACGGCTGGCTGGCCGAGAAGAAATCGGCCAGCAGCGACTTGCTGCGCCTGGTCGGCCGCACGCGCGGTGTATTCCAGGACTGGGTGAATGCGCTGCAAGCCAACCAGCCCGCGCTGTTGGCGGTGCCCGCCTTGCTGGCCGCGGTCGATCGTGTGGCGCAGGGGCAGGCGCTCGATGTCGAGCTGGCGCAGGACGTCGTCGCAGTGGAGATGCCGGAAGTCGTCGTGGAAGCGGCTGCCGGGGCGGCGGCTGAATCTGGAACCGAAGCAGAGGCGGCGGTCGGGACGAATGCCGAATGGCCGCTGCCGTTGCTCGACGAGACCGAGCCCGAACGGGCTGCGGTTGCAGAGATCGAGGAAAACATCGCCGAAGCCGCTGACGAGTCCGAACCCGTCGGCGCGGCTCCGGTCGAGGCAGTCGGCAGTCAGCCCGAGATGGAGCAGGCGAGGGCCGAGACGCCCGCGCTGGACGTGGGCGCCATCATCGAATACGCCGTGCCGTGCGCGCCGCCTGCCGCGACCGAATCCACAGAACCGGAGGTCACGGATGATATCTGCATCGGTTCGATTTGCCTGTCCACCGGCCTGTACGAAATTTTCATGACCGAAGCGCAGCAGCGCCTTGCCGAACTGCAGGAAGAAGCCGAACGTCATGCCGAGGTCGCCAATACGCCCGTCTGCGAACACGCGCGCCGCGCCGTGCACACCCTGGGCGGCATCGCGGGCACCGCAGGCATCGCGCCCGTCGCCGCGCACGGTGGCGCCGGCGACCCCGGTGATGCGCGCCATCTGCGGGCCGATGTTCTTGACCACGATTTC
>DASVPF010000285.1:0-3209 GCA_036382965.1 Thiobacillus sp. | reverse complement strand
TTCGGCCAGGATCGAGCAGTGTATCTTGACTGGCGGCAGCGCAAGTTCTTCGGCGATGGCCGTGTTCTTGATTTCCATCGCCTGGTCGAGCGTCTTGCCCTTGACCCATTCGGTCACCAGCGAGGACGAGGCAATCGCCGAGCCGCAGCCGTAGGTCTTGAACTTGGCGTCTTCGATGCGGCCATCCGCCCCCACCTTGATCTGCAGCTTCATCACGTCGCCGCAGGCAGGTGCGCCCACCATGCCGGTGCCGACGCCTTCCTCTTCCTTGGTGAAAGAGCCGACATTGCGGGGGTTTTCGTAATGGTCGAGTACTTTATCGCTGTAGGACATGGTGTTCTCCTTTACTTCAACTTTAGTGTGCAGCCCACTGCACGGAATTCAGATCGACGCCTTCCTTGAACATTTCCCACAGCGGGGAAAGTTCGCGCAGCTTGCCGATCTTCTCGTGCAGGAGCTTGATGGCGTAATCGACTTCGTCCTCAGTGGTGAAGCGGCCGATCGAAAAGCGGATCGAGCTGTGCGCCAGTTCGTCGCTGCGCCCCAGCGCGCGCAGCACATAGGACGGCTCGAGGCTGGCGGAAGTACAAGCGGAGCCGCTTGATACCGCCAGATCCTTGATCGCCATGATCAGCGATTCGCCTTCGACGAAGTTGAAGCTGACATTGAGGTTGTGCGGCACGCGCCGGTCCATGTCGCCGTTCAGGTGCACTTCCTCGATGTCCTTGAGACCGTTGTAGAGGCGGTCGCGCAGCATGCGGATGCGCTCGTTCTCGGTCGCCATTTCTTCGCGGGCGATGCGGAAGGCTTCGCCCATGCCGACGATCTGATGCGTCGCCAGCGTGCCCGAACGCATGCCGCGCTCATGGCCGCCGCCGTGCATCTGCGCTTCCAGACGCACGCGCGGCTTGCGGCGCACATACAGCGCACCGATGCCCTTGGGGCCATAGGTCTTGTGCGCCGAGAACGACATCAGGTCGACCGACAGTTTGGAAAGATCGATCGGCATCTTACCGGTGGCCTGCGCCGCGTCGACGTGGAAGATCACGCCTTTCTCGCGGCAGATCTTGCCGAGCGCTTCGATGTCCTGGATCACGCCGATCTCGTTGTTGACCGCCATCACCGAGGCCAGCACGGTGTCGGGGCGGATCGCGGCACGGAATGCGTCGAGGTCGAGCAAACCGTTTTCCTTCACGTTCAGGTAGGTGGCCTCGAAGCCCTGGCGCTCCATTTCACGCACGGTGTCGAGCACGGCCTTGTGTTCGGTGCGCACGGTGATGATGTGCTTGCCCTTGGTGCCGGAATAGAAATGCCCTGCGCCCTTGATCGCGAGATTATTCGATTCGGTCGCACCGGAAGTAAAGACGATCTCCTTGGGGTCGGCGCCGACCAGCGCGGCCACCTGCCCCCGCGCCTCTTCCACCGCAGCCTCGGCTTCCCAGCCATAGGGGTGCGAGCGCGACGCCGGGTTGCCGAAGTGCTCGGTCAGGTAGGGAATCATCTTTTCGGCCACCCGGGGATCGACCGGGGTGGTGGCGGAATAATCGAAATACAGTGTCTTCATCTCGTTGCCTTAATTGAACCGTTCAAGCGACCAGCGTCATCTTCGATGCGCGGCGATCCTGCATCACCTTTTCCTTGCACTCATCCTGCTTGGCCACCAGCGAGGCCAGCGTGACGTTGTCCAAATAATCGTAGATATGGGCATTGAGCCCCACCCACAAGTCGTGCGTCAGGCAGCGGTGCTCGTCGTGGCAGTTTTCCTTGCCGCCGCACTGGGTCGCATCGATGGGTTCGTCCACCGCGCGGATGATGTCGGCCACGCTGATGTCATCGAGGGTGCGGGCGAGATAATAGCCGCCGCCGGGCCCGCGCACGCTTTCGACCAGCTCGTGGCGGCGCAAGCGGCTGAACAACTGTTCCAGATACGACAGGGATATGTCCTGGCGCTCGCTGATACCGGCCAGCGTCACCGGGTTTTTGCCGCCGCGCAACGCCAGATCGAGCATGGCGGTGACGGCGAATCGACCTTTGGTGGTCAATCTCATGACTATTCTCCTGTAGTTCGCCCGAACTATAAAATTCCCGAGCATTTCAGTCAACTATTCCTTACCTTAGTAATTTAGTCAACTATTTTGTTCAGGTAACTCGGATCGAAGTCGTCCGGCTTGTCCTGTCCGGCCGGCATTTCCGCGCCCAGTTTCTGCAACTGCGCCAGGATCAGATCCAGCCGGTGGTCGATATGCGCCGAGTGGTCGATCAGACCGTGAATCGCTTTCACCATCGGATCGTTCATGTCGGCCGAAATGGCGTAGGCCGAGAAGCCCAGCTTTTCCGCCTGCCGGTTGCGCTTTTCCACGCTGCTGTCGAGGATGCGCGCGGGGATGCCCACCGCCGTGGCGTCGTCCGGCACGTCCTTCACCACCACGGCGTTGGAACCGATGCGGGCATTGGCACCGATGGTGATCGGGCCGAGAATCTTGGCGCCCGCGCCCACGACCACGCCCGGCTTCAGGGTGGGGTGGCGCTTGCCCTTGTTCCACGACGTGCCGCCGAGCGTCACGCCGTGATAAAGCGTGCAGTCGTCGCCGATTTCGGCGGTCTCCCCCACCACCACGCCCATGCCGTGGTCGATGAAGACGCGGCGGCCGATGGTGGCGCCGGGGTGGATTTCGATGCCGGTGAGCCAGCGCCCGATGTGCGAGGTGAAGCGCGCCAGCCACTTCCATTCCATGCGCCACAGCGCGTGCGCCAGGCGGTGGATGACCATGGCGTGGAACCCCGGATAAGTGGTGACGACCTCGAAGGTCGTGCGCGCCGCGGGATCGCGGTCAAACACGACGGCGATGTCTTCCTTGAGTTGGCTGAAGAGGCTCATGCGGGGAGGATGCTATTTCCGAGTATATTAGTCAATTATTATGAATACGGTCTCGCGCCGCGGCCTTCGCCTCCTGCGCCGCCGTGAGGATGCCGCGCAGAATGTTGACCTCTTCCTTCGCCAGCCGGGTGCGCGCAAACAGCCGCCGCAATTTCAGCATCAGCTTGCCGGGCGAGCCGGGGTTGAGGAATTCCAATTCGGCCAGCGCGGTCTCCAGATGGCCGTAAAACCGTTCCACTTCCTCCCCGGTTGCAGCATCCATCTCCGGCTGCGGCCATTCCGCACGACCCAGCCAGACTTGGCGGACCTCATAGCAGAGCACCTGCACCGC
>DASVPF010000284.1:0-6008 GCA_036382965.1 Thiobacillus sp. | reverse complement strand
AACTTGAGTTGGCTCGGTTCATACATTAGCATTCAAACAATTATTCACGGGAGCAATACCATGTCGAAGCGAGCCGTTCAACTCACTCTGTCAGCCCTGGCCATCGCCGCACTGCAAACCGGTTGTGGCAGCAAGGCGCTCACTTACCAGGCCAACGTCAAACCGATTCTCGACAACCATTGCATATCGTGCCATACGCCCGGCGGCGCGGGTTTTGAGAAATCCGGACTGCGCCTGGACAGCTACGACGCGATGATGAAAGGCACCAAATACGGCGCAGTCGTGGTGCCCGGCTCCAGCGTCAGCAGCACCCTGTATCGGCTGGTAGCGGGCAAAGCCGACCCGTCGATCCGCATGCCGCACGGCCAGACCGCGTTGCCCGATGCAGACGTAGCCGTCATCGCCACCTGGATCGATCAGGGCGCGAAGAACTAATTCCTCCAACCGGACACCTGCCCATGAGCGACCGCCACTTCTTCCATTTCAGCGCCCTTCCCCTGTCGATGCGCATGGTTTACACCATGACGCTGCTGGTGCTGGGAACGGGCTATCTGTTTGCCATGTTGCAGGTGTTCTTCACCCACTCCGGGCTGGTCGAACAGTACGATGCGGTAGCGTGCCGGATCGAAGAAGCGCCGCTGGTTGGGCGAGGTGCCGGAGCCCGGACCGCCGTGCACGAACAGCACCGGGATGCCGTCGGGATTGCCTGAGGTTTCCCAGTAGATGCGATGGACGCCTGCCGTTTCCAGCATGCCGCTGGCGTAGGGATCGATGGGTGGATGGAGCGGAGTGGTGTTTGGCATAGAGGCGTCTTGGGTCGATAGCCTGAATCATATCGCCTGGCCCGCCGGCATGACAGGCGAGCGCGTGCGCCGGCTCCGCTGAGCAGGCCGGTATCGACAGGCGGGGACTGTGACCGTATGCTTCCAGTGCGCAAGAAATGTGCCGACGGGCAATCGGGCGATCCGGATTGCACGAACGAAAGGAAACTGTTTCCAACCATACGAGGAGTTGTTCATGAGCCAAGTCGTCAAGGTCGCCCTGCTGGGGCTGGGTGAGGTCGGGGAAAAATTCGCCGAACATTTTCTGGAGAAGATCCAGGAAGACGGCGTCAATGTGGAAATCGTTGCCGTCGCGCACCGCAATCTGGAATCGCCCGTTGCGCTGGGGTTCAGCCAGAACAAGGTGCCGGTGTTCAAGGACGCGATGGACGTGGTGTCGATGGGCGCGAAAGTCGACATCATTTTCGACCTGACCGGCGACCCCGAATTGCGCAAGAAATTGCGGGTCGCGCTCCAGGAGAGCCACAACCAGCACACCGTGATCGCGCCCGAAGTCGTCGCCCATCTGCTGTGGAATTTCTTTGGCGAAGGCGAATTGCCGCGCAGCAGCCAGACGGGGTATTGATGCGGGCAGGCGAACCCAGCCTGGTTTAAAACGACATGGCTGCCCCTTTCAAATTTGCCCACGCAGCGGACGCGGACTGGACCCGTGCCGCGCAGGATTGCATGAATCGGCTGGGGGCGATTCCGTCGGCGGCGACACTGGGATTCCTGTATGTGGCGGATGCCTTTGCGGACGAACTCGGCGCGATCCTGGCGTTTTTCAAAAGCGCGACCGGCGTGCCGCACTGGACGGGTAGCGTGGGCGTGGGCGTGTGTGCCGCCGGCGTGGAATACCTGGAAGAGCCGGCGATGGCCGTGATGCTGGGCGAGTTTGCGCCGGCCGACTTCAGCATGTTGCCGGTGCTGCGCACGCCGCAGGACATCGAGGCGCAGCCGGCGGACGCCTACTTTGCCGTGGTGCATGGCGACCCGTCGAACAACCGCATCCAGCAACTGATCGAAGGCCTGAGTGCGCATGTGTCGAGCGGCTTTGTCGTCGGCGGCTTGTCGAGTTCGCGCGGCGAGACAGTGCAGATCAGCGACGGCGTGGTCAGCGGCGGCTTGTCCGGCGTGCTGTTCAGCGAGCGGGTGAAGCTGGCGACGCGGCTGACACAGGGCATCTCGCCGCTGGGGCCGCGCCACCGCATCACCACCGCCAACAAGAACGTCATCGGCAGCCTGGATCACCGTCCGGCGCTGGATGTGATGAAGGAAGAAATCGGCGAGGTGCTGGCACGCGACCTGCGGCGCGCGGCGGGTTACATTTTTGTCGGCCTGCCGGTGCGCGGGTCGGATACCGGCGATTATCTGGTGCGCAACATCCTCGGCGTCGATCCGCAGAACAACCTGGTGGCGGTCGGCGAATATGTCGAGCCCGGGGACGAATTGCTGTTCTGCCGCCGCGACCAGCAGACCGCCGAAGACGACCTGCTGCGGATGCTCGCGGCCATCGGGGCGCAATTGAACGCGCCGATCCGGGGCGGCGTGTATTATTCCTGCCTGGGACGCGGTCGGCACATGTTCGGCGAGCCGAATCGGGAGCTGGGCCTGATCCGCGACACCCTGGGAGATTTTCCGCTGGTCGGGTTCTTTGCCAACGGCGAAATTTCCCATAACCGCTTATATGGCTACACCGGGGTACTCACCCTGTTTGGCTGACCAGACTAAAGAAATACGGAGATACGCATGACGCTGCACGCCATGAAAGAAGATGAAATCCGCCTGTTGCGCAATGAAATCGAAATGCTGATGAGCGAACGCCGCCAACTGTTGCAGGTGACGGGCGCGGCAGCGGTATTCGTTGCCAATCTCGATACCGACAGCCTGCCCGATGAGACCGACACCATCGACGCGGCCGAAATGCTGGCCGAGCAGCTCAACGGGCTGTCCGAGGAAACGCTCAAGGACGCTCTGGAGTCGGTGCGCGCCGAAGTCGACCCAGTGCAGCAATAGACAGGCCGGGCCAGCCGCTCGATCGCCGGAGCTTGCCATGCCGACGGGCCGTGTGAGCGGGTATTCACACGGCCCGTCGGCATACCGCCCGCGCTTAAACGTCCCGGGTATTCGACTGGCGCCCGAGCACCGGCAAGGCACCGCCGAATTCGTCGATATCCGCCGGCAGCCTGTAGAACCACATCTGCCACATCGAGACGACCCACTGCACCGTGAACGAAATGCCCATCAAGGCGCCGCTGCCGATGATGAACCAGGCGAACGCGGGATACCATTTGGTCAGATACCAGGAAAAGATGTCGGTGAGGATGGTCAGGAAGGGCAGCACGATAATCATGCATTTCAGCCACAGCGGACGCACGTAGGCGTGCGCGAAGATGTTGCTGACGATGAAGAAGATGAAGGTGATGCCGAAGAGGTGAATGTGCGATACGCGCACCAGCGTCGGAATGGTCGCCCCCGTGTCCTTGACCACCACTTTGGAGATTCCCTCGAACGTGCTCAGGTTGGGCAGATGCGGGTTGCTGCCGTCATGGCAGGCCATGCAGCGGCTTTGCACGATGGGCTTCACATTCTTCTCGTAGCCCTCTTGCGACGAACTAATGTATGAATCGAGCCAATTCAAGAGTTAAAGGTGTTTTTGTGTTCCATTACTTTCGACGGCGCAACTCACGCCCAAAGTGTAACAGCGATAAGCGTGGGCGGATGGGGGTGCCAGGGAGATGGGGGCTCGGGATCCCCCTTATTGCATGAATGACGCCTGCATGCGCAGCGACGAATGCCAATGAGCATCGTGGGCGGCGCGATGCGCATCGTCTGGCAACTCAGCCGAGCAATTGCTCCAGCACGAACGGCAGGATCCCGCCCTTGTTGTAGTACTCGACTTCGATCGGCGTGTCGATGCGCAGCTTGAGTGCGACGCGTTCGACCTTGCCATCGGCGCGACGGATCACCAGGGTGACATCCTGCTGCGGAACGATGCCGGATTCGGTGCCTTCGAGGTCGAAGGTCTCGGAGCCGTCGAGCCTGAGCGTGGTCGCGTCGACGCCGTCCTTGAACTGGCAGGGCAGCACGCCCATGCCGGCCAGATTGGCGCGGTGGATGCGCTCGAAGCTCTTGGCGACGACCGCCTTCACGCCCAAGAGCGTGGTGCCCTTGGCGGCCCAGTCGCGGCTGGAGCCGGTGCCGTATTCCTCGCCGGCGAAGATCATCAGCGGCGTGCCTTCGCGCTGGTATTCCATCGCAGCATCGTAGATCGGCTGCTGCGCGCCGTCCTTCAGGGTGATGCCGCCCTCGCTGCCGGGGAGCATCAGGTTCCTGATGCGCACATTGGCGAAGGTGCCGCGCATCATCACTTCATGGTTGCCGCGGCGCGCGCCATAGCTGTTGAAGTCGGCCTTCTGCACACCGTTGGCGGTGAGATAGAGGCCGGCGGGCGAGGTCGGCTTGATGCCGCCGGCGGGGCTGATGTGGTCGGTGGTGACCGAGTCGCCGAAGATCGCCAGCGCGCGCGCGCCCTTGATCGCACTGCTGCCCGCCAGCGCGCCGGCAAAGAAGGGCGGCTGCTGGATGTAGGTCGACTTCGCGTCCCACTGGTACACCGCGCCGGCCGGCGCTGGCACGCCGTCCCACAGCGGGTTGCCGGCGCCGACGTCGGCGTAGATGGCGCGGTAGATGCCGGCGTCGGTGGCGGCGTTCATCACCGCGGCGACGTCGGCGTCCGTGGGCCACAGATCCTTCAGCATCACCGGCTTGCCGTCCTTGCCGGTGCCGATGGCCTCGGTTTCGAAGTCGATGTTGACGCGGCCGGCCAGCGCAAACGCGATGACCAGCGGCGGACTCATCAGGAAGTTGGCCTTGACCGCCTGATGCACGCGCGCCTCGAAGTTGCGGTTGCCGGACAACACCGAGGCAACGACCAGATCGTGGTCGGCAATGGTCTTGTCGATCTCGGGCTTGAGCGGGCCGGAGTTGCCGATGCAGGTGGTGCAGCCGTAGCCCACCACGGAAAAGCCGACCTGCTCCAGCGCGTCCATCAGCCCGGCCTTTTTCAGGTATTCGGTGACCGCGCGCGAGCCGGGGCCGAGCGAGGTTTTAACGTGCGCCGGCGGCTTGAGGCCCAGCGCGGCGGCCTTCTTCGCCAAGAGGCCGGCGGCCAGCATGACGCCGGGGTTGGAGGTGTTGGTGCACGAGGTGATGGCGGCGATCACCACGTCGCCGTGCCCGAGGCTGCCGTTGCCTTTGCCGAACACGGTGCTGGGATCGGCCGTCTGGTGGTCGGGGGAGGGGTGGCTGTCGAGCATTTCCTCTTCCGACGCTGGAACCGGATTGAGTTCGTCCTGGCTGCCGCCGCCGGCCAGATCCACCGCACCCTGTGAAGAGGCGGGCAGGGGAACGCGCTGGCCCATCTCGCCCGCCTTGCCGTAGCCGCCGTCGGCCGCCGCCTTGTCCATCAGGCCGGCGAAGCCGGTTTTCAGGGCGCTCAGTGCGATGCGGTCCTGCGGCCGCTTGGGGCCGGCGACACTCGGCTCGACTGTCGAGAGATCAAGCGTGAGCGTCTGCGAATAGTCGATGTCGCCCGCCTTGGGAATGCCGAACAGTCCCTGCGCCTGGTAGTAGGTGCGCAGCGTGTCGACCTGCGCTGCGTTTCTGCCCGTCGCGGCGAAGTACTGGCAGGTGGCCTCGTCGACCGGGAAGAAGCCCATGGTCGCGCCGTATTCGGGCGCCATGTTGGCGATCGTCGTGCGGTCGGTCACCGACATCGCGGCAACGCCCTCGCCGAAGAACTCGATGAACTTGCCGACCACCTTGGTGCGGCGCAGCATCTCGGTGATGGTGAGCACCACGTCGGTGGCGGTGACGCCGGGTTGGGCGCGGCCGCTGAGGTTGACGCCGACGACGTCGGGGGTGAGGAAGTACACCGGCTGGCCGAGCATCGCCGCTTCCGCCTCGATGCCGCCGACGCCCCAGGCGACGATGCCGAGGCCGTTAATCATGGTGGTGTGGCTGTCGGTTCCGACCAGCGTATCCGGGTAGGCCATGCCGTCCTTCTCCATCACGCCGCGCGCCAGGTATTCCATATTGACCTGGTGCACGATGCCGACGCCGGGCGGCACCACCTTGAAGGTGTCGAACGCCTGCATGCCCCACTTGAGGAACTGGTAGCGTTCG
>DASVPF010000283.1:0-1511 GCA_036382965.1 Thiobacillus sp. | reverse complement strand
CTTGTAGTCCGAGCGCGCCAGCTGCAGCGCCGCGCGCAGGCCCGCCCCGCCGCCGCCGACGATGAGGGCGTCGAAGCGGCGCGTGTTCATGCCGCGCTCCACAAGACGGCAGCGAGCCACGCCACGCTGCCCGCCAGCGTGACGATCACCGCCAGATACAGTGCCAGCCGCAGGCCGGTTGGGTGAACGTAGTCCATGAAGATGTCGCGCATCCCCACCCAGGCGTGCAGCGCCAGCGCCACGGCGGTCAGCAGCACCGGCACGCGCATCCACAGCGGCGCGAACAGCGCCCGCCAGCCGGCAAAATCAAGCGGCATGGCCACCAGGAAATAAATCGTCAATCCGGGCAGGACCAGCGCCAGCACGACGGCCGTGGCACGCTGCACCAGCCAGGTGCCGGTACCGGTATGCGAACCGGTGGCCGTTTTCATGCGAACAGCCTCCAGGCTGCAACGAGTGTCAGCAGCCCGCTGGCCAGCAGAACCGCGATGCTGGTTTGCCGCGCGCGGCGCAGATTCACGCCCCAGTGCGCGTCCAGCGCCAGGTGCCGCAAGCCGGCAAAAAAATGCTGGGCAAACGCCCACAGCAAAAACAGCAGGAACAGTTTGCCCAAGGGATGCGCCACGCCGCCGGCCACGCGCCGAAAACCGGCCTCGTCCGCCAGCGATACCGACAAGGCCCATATCCCAAACGGCAGGACTGCAAACAGCAGCGCGCCCGACGCCCGGTGCAGGATCGACACCCAGCCGGCCAGCGGCAGATGGATGCGGAACAGATCGAGGTAAACGGGGCGCGCGGGCGGCTTCACGGCACGGGTCGGGTTCTCTGTCTGGCTGCTCAGCGGCGCGTCGTCTTTGCCTTCTTCGCGGCCTTCGCCACCGCCTGCGGCACGCGCTGGGGCAGACGCGGGTCGAACGGCTTGGGCAGGATGTAATCCGGGCCGAACCTGAGCTGCTTCAGTTTGTAGGCCTTCAGTACCGACGCCGGCACTGGCTCGCGCGCCAGTTCGGCCAGTGCATGCACGGCAGCGATCAGCATGTCCTGGGTGATTTCCTTCGCACGCGCGTCGAGCGCGCCGCGGAAGATGAAGGGAAAGCCGAGCACGTTGTTGACCTGGTTGGGGTAGTCCGAACGCCCGGTCGCCATGACGAGGTCGCTGCGCGCGGCGCGGGCCATTTCCGGCAGGATTTCGGGGCTGGGGTTGGCCAGCGCAAAAACCACCGGCCTGTCGGCCATGCACTTCACCATCGCCGGACTCACCAGGTTGGCGCCCGACACGCCGACGAACACGTCGGCGCCGGCCATCGCGTCGGCCAGCGTGCGCAGCGTGGTCTTGCGCGCAAAGGCCTTCTTGAAGCTGTTGAGGTCGGTGCGTCCCTTGTAAATGACCCCCTTGGTATCGACGAACAAGACGTTCTCGTGCTTGACGCCGAGGGTGACGTACATGTTCGCGCACGCGATCCCTGCGGCGCCCGCGCCGACGAACACGACCTTGACCTGGTCGATCTTCT
>DASVPF010000282.1:0-5238 GCA_036382965.1 Thiobacillus sp. | reverse complement strand
CTCGGTGCCGACCAGGATGTAGGACGCGGTGCCCATGCTGCCGCCGATCAGCACCGGCTGGCCGATGTCGCGTAGGTCTTCGGGCAGCGCCGGATGACCGGGCCCGAAGGCGCGCGTCGCGCCCTTGCGGTGCACATAGAGGGAACGCGTCCGACCGTCCACCGCGTGCGTTTCCTCTTTGCAGGTGTTGTGCGATACGTCGTAGACCAGCGTGAGGCGCGCGCCCGGAATCACGGCGGCGAATACCTCGCGCGCGAGATGGGTGATGACCTGGCGGTTGGCCAGCGCACAGTTGATCGCCGCGCGCATGGCGCCGAGATAGGCCTGGCCGAGCGGCGAATGGAGCGGCGCGCAGGCGAGCTCGCGGTCGGGCAGTTCGATGCCGTAAGCCGGCGCTTCCATCACCATCTGCCGGAGGAATTCGGTACCGATCTGGTGCCCCAGTCCGCGCGATCCGCAATGGATGCTGACCACCACGTCGCCCTCGTGCAGCCGCAAACGCTCGGCTGCCTTCGCGTCGTAGATCTCGACGATTTCCTGCAGTTCGAGGTAATGGTTGCCGGAGCCCAGCGTGCCGATTTCGTCGCGCTGGCGGCGCTTGGCCTGCTCGGACACCCGGCCCGGTTCGGCGCCGGCCATGCAGCCGTGCTCCTCGATGCGGTCGAGGTCGGCCGTGTGGCCGTAGCCCCGCTCGACCGCCCAGCGTGCGCCGCCGCGCAGCATCGCGTCCATCTCGCCGGCGTTGAGGCGCAGCTCGCCGGTGCTGCCCACGCCGGCCGGAATGTGCGCGAACAGGCGGTCGGCGAGCCGGGCCTTGAACGGCGCGAGGTCGGCCGCCGCAAGACCGGTGTGCAGGGTGCGCACGCCGCAGGAGATGTCGAACCCGACCCCGCCGGCGGACACCACCCCGCCCGCGTGGGCATCGAACGCCGCCACCCCGCCGATCGGAAAGCCGTAGCCCCAGTGCGCGTCGGGCATGGCGTAGGCGGCCTGGACGATGCCCGGCAGGGTGGCGACGCGGGTGATCTGTTCAAAAACCTTGTCGTCCATGTCGCAGATCAGCGCCTGATCGGCATAGATCACTGCCGGCACCCGCATGCGTCCCGACGGCTCGATGCGCCATTCGACCTCCGATACCTGCTTGAGCCGGGCAAGATTCATGTCACACGTTCACACGTCCACCACGCACTGGGCCAGCCACCGCCCGGATTCCTCCTTCACGTTCAGTTCAGTATAGGTGGCGCCCTTGATCTCGACGGCCGGCCGGTGTTTCTGCATGTCCACCGCTTCGCCCCACGCGGTGGCGTACAGGTGCGGCCCGTCCAGATTGACTTCGAAGCGGCTGAACAGCATGTGGCGCGCCGCCATTTCCAGGATCAGCGCATTCAGCCAGTCGACCAGCAGCAGCTCGTCGTCCGGCGCCTCGCAGCGGATCTCCACCGCTTCGTCCGCCGCCACTCGCGCCGGATCGGTCACCACGGCGGTCATCGCCAAGGCCGCCTGCTCGAATGCGGCGGCGAGGGTGGGGCCGATGCCGCGCACGCCCATGTCCGCCTCGTGCGGAAAGTGCTCCCACCGCTCATTCCGGTGATCGCGCCACGCCGTCACCGCCTCGACCCGCGCCTGGAAGATCGCGTCTTTGACGCGTGCGGTGTCGGCCCTGCGCGCCACCGCGGCGGCATCGATGCCCTGCGCCGCGCGCAGCGCCTGCCGCAGATAATCCGTCTCGGGAAACAGTTTGTCCGCGTAACCGGGGCGGCCGCGGAAATCGCATTCGCAGGCCTGTAAAAATTCTTCGAAACGCTCGGGGCGGCGGAAGGCGTCGACCCGTTCCAGCAGTTCGACGAGCGTGCCGGGACGCAATTCCAGCGCACGGTGGACGTTGCCATGGTCGCGCGCCACCATGACGGCAAGCTCGCGGCAGTCGGCGGGCACCCGGATGCGTTCGCTCAAGCCGCGCACCAGCTCGACGCTTTGGGCTTCGTGACCGGGGTGCCTGGGCCAGTATTCGGGCGGGGTGACGCCCTTGCCGAGGTCGTGGGTCAAGGCGGCGAAACGCACCGCCAGGCTGAAGCCCTGCCGCGCCGCCCAGTCGACCACCCGCATGACGTGCACGCCGGTGTCGATTTCGGGATGGAGCTCGGGCGGTTGCGGCACGCCGAACAGGCGGTCGATTTCGGGGAAGAGCCGGGCCAGCGCCCCGCAGTCGCGCAGCACCTGGACCATGCGCGAGGGCTGCGTCTCCAGCAGGCCGCGCGCCATCTCCTGCCACACGCGTTCGGGCACCAGCGCGTCGATTTCGCCGTTGTCCACCATGCCGCGCATCAGGGCCAGCGTCTCGGGCGCCAGCGAAAAATCGGTGAAGCGTGCGGCAAAGCGCGCCACCCGCAGAATCCGCACCGGGTCTTCGGCGAACGCTTCGCTCACATGACGAAAGACCCGGGCGGCCAGATCGCGCTGACCGCCGTAAGGATCGACCAGTGCACCGGCCCCGTCCTCGGCCATCGCGTTGAGGGTGAGGTCGCGCCGGCGCAGATCGTCTTCCAGCGTGACTTCCGGCGCGGCGTAGACGGTGAAGCCCTTGTAGCCATGGCCGGATTTGCGTTCGGTGCGGGCGAGCGCGTATTCCTCGTGGGTCTGCGGGTGCAGAAAGACCGGGAAGTCCTTGCCGACCGGCTGGAAGCCCCGCGCCAGCATGGCGTCCGGGGTGGCGCCGACGACGACGTAATCGCGGTCGGTCACCGGCAGTCCCAGCAACCGGTCACGCACTGCGCCGCCGACGGTGTAGGTCTTCATGGCGGCGCGGCGGCATCAACGACGGGCGTTTTCGCGGTAGCTCTCGTACCGCGCGCGCGGGAAATCGGCGCGCAGGTATTCGGGGGCGATGGCTTCGAGCGCGGCCGGCTGGAAATCGAACACCGCCGGCCAGCCGCCGGCGCAGACGTTGTCGATACTCATGGCGTAGTAGTTGTCGCGCGTCATCAGTTTCTTGCCGGGTTTGAATTCGAGTGCCCAGGCCTGGAAATACGACATCCACTTGCCCAGCGGAACGATGCTGCGCCGCTTGCCGATGACCTCGCCGACGTAGCCCACCAGTTCCTGCAGGGTATAAATCCTGGGGCCGCACAGCTCGTAGGTCTGGCCGTAGGTCGCGGTGTTGTCGAGGCTGTCGGCATAGGCACGCGCGACGTCTTCGACGTACACCGGGGCGAAGCGGGTGTTCGCAGACGCAAGCGGCAGCACCGGGAACAGCTTCAGCAGGCGGGCGAACATCGACAGGAAGGAATCGCCGCGGCCGAAGATCACCGACGGGCGGAAGATCGTGACGTTGAGGCCGTAGCCGTGGATGAACTTGGGGCCGTTCAGATACCAGTTCTCGTGCTCGCTGTGCTGCCGCCCGGCCTCGCGCACCAGCGCTTCGCCCACGCCCTTGGAGCGCTGATAGGCCGAGCGCGAGTTGGCGTGCGCACCGAGTGCGCTCATGTGCAGCAGGCGGTGCACGCCCGCTTCGCCGCAGGCATGGATGACCTTGCGCGGCAGTTCGATGTGCACTTTCTGGAAGTCGCCGCGGCGCGCACTCGGCAGATCGATGCGGCCGACACGGGTTTCGTGCAGGATGCCGACGAGGTTGATGACGGCATCCATGCCGCGGAAGTGACGGATGAGATCCTGCTGGTCGTGCACGTCGGCTTCGATCACTTCCACCGTGGGCAGCAGAATCAGGTCCTTGGTCATTTCACGGCGGCGGGAGAGCACACGCACCTTGAGGCCGCGCGCGGCGAGCTGGCTGACGAGATGGCTACCGACAAAGCCGGATCCGCCGAGGATGCAGATGCGTTCAATTTTCATGGCGATTCATTTCTGTCTAAGTCTGTAAGACGACGGCGATTCTAGTCGCCCATCCGATCGAGTTCCAGCGAAGTATCCGGCTGCGCAGTCGCTTCAAGCGGCGTTTTGCGGGGAGGCAGCGTGCCCAGGCGGTCTTTCAGCAGCACCGAGGGCTGGCCGAAACGGGCGGCGTAATACAGGGCGTTGCTCATCACTTTCTTGACGTAATCGCGCGTCTCCGCGAACGGAATCGATTCAATATAGATCGCGGCCTCCATTGCGTGGTCATCGCGCCAGCGCTGGGCACGCCCCGGCCCGGCGTTATAGGCGGCGGTGGCGAGCACTGGCGAGCCATCCAGACTGGTCTGGATGTGTTTCAGGTAATACGCGCCGAACTGGATGTTCTTGACCGGGTCGTGCATCTCGATCGGGTCGAATCTCTTGATGCCGAGGCGCCGCGCGATCCAGCGCGCGGTGGCCGGCATGATCTGCATCAGGCCGGAGGCGCCGACGCTGGAACGCGCGACGTTGACGAAACGGCTCTCCTGCCGCATCAGGCCGAACACCCAGGCTTCGTCGATCTGATTGTCGCGCGCGGCCTGTTGCGCCGCTTCCCGGTAAGGCGCGAGGAAGCGCAATTCGAAATCGTGCAGTTCGCGGGTGCGTTCGGCGGTGTCGATGGCGCGGTCGTACCATTCCTTGCGGCGCGCCAGTTCGGCAGCCGCCAGCAATTGCGCGTCGGAGAATTCGCGGATCGACCACATCCATTCCTGATTGGCGTCATTACGCAAACCCAGTTCCTGCAAGGCCAGCGCGCGCGCGATGCCGGGATGGCGCGCGATCGCCGTCACGTCGTCGCCGCCCGTCTTGACGTTGACGACCGGTGCCTGCACCACCGGCCCCAGTTCTTCCTGCGCCAGCTGTCCGTAGTAATGATGTTCGCGCGACAACTCCAGCAGAATGGCGTTGGCCGCGACGCGTTGGCCGGTGGCCAGCAGGGCACGCGCGCGCCAGTAACGCCAGACGGGCTGCGCGCGGGCCGACTCGGCCATGCCGTCGATCACCCACTGCACGGTGGGCCAGTCGCCCGCGCGCAAGGCCGCGCGTGCCCACCATTCGCGCTGAAACGCATTGACCGCCGCCACGCCCGCCAACTGAAACCAGTCCAGGGCGACCGCCTCGTGCCGGCGCGCAGCCGACGTAGCAAGGCGCGCCCAGGCAGCGCCTGCCTCGGCCGGGCTGAACTGCGGCAGATGCGTGCGCAGCGCCTGCTCCGCCGCACTGGAACTCTGCTTCGCCAATTGGTCGAGTGCATAGAGCGCAATCTCGCGGTCGCCTCGCCGGCTCAGGTCCAGATGTTCCGCCTTCAGCAGGCGCGCCGGGTCGCGTCCGGCCTGGCCGAGCAGGGCT
>DASVPF010000281.1:0-2340 GCA_036382965.1 Thiobacillus sp. | reverse complement strand
GGTGAGTTTCATCGCCACGGGCAGTATCGGAGCGATAAGGGGCCAGGTTCGCAATATTTTTTTCCCATGCGGACCGATAGAGTTTCAGGCTCATCGATCTTGCTGCATCCCGAAAGTGCCACTCATGCGCACCGAACTCGTCACCACCCTCAAACGCCAGGCGACCGAACTTCTCTCGGACATTGAACGAGACAAGCAGCCTATTCTCATCACCCAGCATGGGCTGCCGAGCGCCTATCTGGTGGATGTCGAAACCTTCGAGCTGCTCCAGCAGCGCATGGCGGTGCTGGAGGGCATCGCGCGCGGCGAAATGGCGGTTGCCGAGGGCAGGGTGGTGTCGCATGCGGAGGCGAAGGCCCGCATGGCCCGATGGCTGAAATAATCTGGACCGAGCCGGCGCTCGCCGATCTGGATGCCATTGCCGATTACATTGCGCTCGATAAACCCGATGCAGCGTCAGCGCTGGTCAAGCGGGTGTTCGATCATGTCGGGCATCGGCAGTCGTATCCCGAAAGCGGCAGTCGCCCGCCCGAGTTGAAACGTTCACGCTATCGGCAGATCGTCGAGCCGCCATGCCGGGTGTTCTACCGGTACGACGGCGAGCGGGTCTACATCCTTTATGTGATGCGGTCGGAGCAGTTGCTGCGCCCGGCGCGGATCGCAGGGCGCGAAAAAGGACAGACGCCCACAGCGAAAAAGCGTCCCTGAAAAGCCAGGCGGCTACGTGTGCTGCCCGCGTCGCGCGGATGCATCGGCGAAGAAGAATGTCGCTCACGCCAAACGGATGATCTGATTTAAGCGCTCGCACACGTCGGTAAACAGCGCATCGGGCAATGCGCCCAGCGGGTGAGCCTTGGCGCTCCGCATGCGCCAGTCGAACGACTTGGGCTGGTGGCATAGCACGTAGCTGGTCTTGCCGGCCTTACCGCGGCCTTTGGCAGGCCCGACCGCCACCGCAAACGGGTTGTCGGCGTTGTATTCCGCCGTGGTCATGGGCAGGCCGATCACCAGCGAGGTTCGGGCGTTGAAGATGCGCGGCGACAGCACCAGAAAGGGGTGGACGTCTTTCATTTCCCGCCCGGCTTGCGGGTTGCAGTCTATCCAGATGACCTGCTGACGGTCGGGCGCCCAGGCTTCGCGCTGGGCGGGTTTCGATGCGGCTACCACCGCTCGGCGCCGACGGGTTCGCTGACCATCGCCTCGCCGCCGTGGCGCTCGGGGTCGAATCGCGCCAGCCGCTGTTCCAGCGTAAGCGAGGATTCGTCTGCCGGATGAATCACGATATGCCCGTCTTCCACCGATACACGCACCCGTTGATCGGCTCGCAAGTGTGCCGCGCGTGCCACCGCAGCAGGCAAACGCACGCCCAGATTGTTGCCCCACTGTTTGATATCGAGAAAGACTTCGGCCATTTCATACGCCTTCGAAAGGAATGTTTAAACGAAGTCTAGACATTTTGTCGGGGCCGTGTCAATTCGACGTAAGCTGGCAGTTCGCACCGGAATTAAGCCATCCCGGCAGGGTCGGGTAAAATGCCGCCATGAACGCCCCCGAGCTTCTCGACACGCCGTCCGCGCCGCCTGCACCCGTCATCAAGGTGCGCGGCGAGCTGCTCACCGAACTGCCGCAGGATCTCTATATCCCGCCGGATGCGCTGGAAGTCTTTCTCGACGCCTTCGAAGGCCCGCTCGATCTCTTGCTCTACCTCATCCGCCGCCAGAACCTGGACGTGCTGGACATTCCGATGGCGGCGCTGACCAAACAGTACATGGCCTACGTCGAGGCGGCGCGCGCGACGCGGCTGGAGCTGGCGGCGGAATACCTCTTGATGGCGGCGATGCTGATCGACATCAAGTCGCGCATGCTGCTGCCGCGCCGCGAGCAGAGCGAAGAGGCCAGCGAGGGCGAGGACCCGCGTGCCGAGCTGGTGCGCCGCCTGCTGGAATACGAGCAGATGAAGCTCGCCGGACAGCATCTCGATGCCTTGCCGCAGGCCGGGCGCGATTTCGACACCGTGAGCGTGTTCCTGCCGGCGGCGGCCAAGCGCCTGCCGAGCCTGCACCCGGAAGAACTCGCCGCCGCCTGGCTGGCAATTCTGTCGCGAGCAAAGAACCGCACCCACCACCGCATCGGTCGCCAGGAACTGTCGATCCGCGAGCACATGAGCCGCATCCTGAAGCGGCTGACGCCAGGCGAGTTCATGGAATTCAAGGACCTGTTCCCGGAATCCTCGACCGTGCATGAACTCGTGGTCACCTTCCTCGCGGTGCTGGAACTGACCAAGGAAACCCTGCTCGACGTGACCCAGGCCGAGCCGTTTGCCCCCATCTATGTGAAGCT
>DASVPF010000280.1:0-8778 GCA_036382965.1 Thiobacillus sp. | reverse complement strand
CCGACAGCCGGATCGCCGGGTCGGCCTTCAGCAGCGCCTTGACCAGACTGGTCTTGCCGGCGCCGGAGGGCGCGCTGACGATGTAAAGCACGCCTTCGCTGGAGCTAGGGGTCATAAGGATTCCGTTGGGGAGTGCCTGGTTGGGTTGAGTCGCCATAGTCGAACGTCTATTATCTTTTCTATTTCCAGCTGGCCCAGCCGGCAAAATCCACCACCGGCTGCGTGCCGGCAACTCTTTCAATACTCTGCATGCACATCCTCACATGACCACCAGCATGACCGGGTTCGCCGCCCACAGCATCAACCTCGACCATGCCGGCATCACCATCGACATGCGTAGCGTCAACCAGCGCTATCTCGAGCTGCATTTCCGTCTCGCCGACGAATTCCGTCCGCTGGAACCGCAGTTGCGCGAACTGATCCAGCAGCGCCTCGCACGCGGCAAGGTGGAGTGCCGTGTCAGCCTGACCCTGCTTCCCGCCGCTACGCTGGATAACGGCTTGAATCCGGCCATTCTTGAGCGCCTGGCGCACTGGCAGGCGGACGTACTGCAGCGCCTGCCGGACAGTGCGCCGCTCTCGGTCAACGAGATTCTGCGCTGGCCGGGCGCGGTGCAGAGCGCCGACCTGTCGCAGGATGCGCTGAACGAGGCAACGCTGTCCGGCGTGCGCGCCACGCTGGACGAACTGGCGGACAGCCGCCAGCGCGAGGGCGCCAAGCTGAAACAGCACATCCTCGAGCGGCTCGCCGCCGCCGAAGCGCAGGTGGCCGGCCTCAAACCGCTGCTGCCGGTACTGATCGCCGCCCAGCGCGAGAAACTCGCGGAACGCCTGCGCGACGCCCTGGGCGAGGCCGGACACGAACGACTGGCGCAGGAAATCGCTCTGGCGGCGCAAAAAGCCGATATCGACGAAGAACTTTCGCGGCTGACCACCCATTTTGCCGAAGTGCGCCGCGTGCTGAACCAGTCCGGCGCGGCCGGCAAGCGGCTCGATTTCCTGATGCAGGAACTGCATCGCGAGGCCAACACCCTGGGCTCGAAATCGGTGGCCGTGGAAACCTCGCGCGTCTCGCTCGAACTCAAGGTGCTGATCGAGCAGATGCGCGAGCAGGTGCAGAATATCGAATGACGACAGGAACGGAATCCTTATGACCCCTAGCTCCAGCGAAGGCGTGCTTTACATCGTCAGCGCGCCCTCCGGCGCCGGCAAGACCAGTCTGGTCAAGGCGCTGCTGAAGGCCGACCCGGCGATCCGGCTGTCGGTGTCCTACACCACGCGCGCGCCGCGTCCCGGCGAAACCGACGGCCGCGATTACCATTTCGTCGGCCGTAAACAGTTCGAAACGATGCTGGCCGAACGCGAGTTCCTCGAACACGCCGAGGTGTACGGCAATTTCTACGGCACCTCGAAAGGCAGCATCGCCCGCGACCTTAGCGCCGGCCACGACATCCTGCTGGAAATCGACTGGCAGGGCGCGGAACAGGTGAAACAGCATTTTCCGCAGTCCGCATCGATCTTCATTTTGCCGCCGTCGTTCAATGCGCTGCGCACCCGTCTCACCGGACGCGGGCAGGACAGCGACGTGGTGATCGAGCGCCGGCTGGCCGCTTCCGCCCACGACGTCGCTCACGCCGGCGCGTTCGACTATATAATCCTCAACGATGACTTCGACCACGCCCTGCAGGACCTGGTCGCCATCACCCGCAGCATTCGCCTTGAAGCGCGGCGCCAGCTGACCCGGCACGCCGCGCTGTTCGACGAATTCCGACGTATCTAGGGCGTGTTAACACTAAATTTCACGCCCTGGTGCCCCGCACCGCCTGAAGCAGGAGACTCCCTATGGCCCGCATTACTGTTGATGATTGCATCGAGATGTTCCCCAACCGGTTCGAACTGACGCTCGCCGTGACCTACCGCGCACGCCAGCTGGCACAGGGTTCGCAGCCCATGGTCGAAACCAGGGACAAACCCATCGTCACCGCGCTGCGTGAAATTGCAGCCGGCAAGGTCGGCCGTGAAATCCTCAACCGGGGCCGTGCCTGATCATTCGGCCGCCCGTCAACCGGCGCACGCCAGCCGCGCGCCGGCGATGACGCACGCATTCGACTCGCTGCGTCCGGCCCTGGCCTACCTGTCGGCGGACGAAATCGGCGCCCTCGAAGAAGCCTACGAATTCAGCCGCCACGCGCACGAAGGCCAGTTCCGCAAAAGCGGCGAACCCTACATCTCCCATCCGCTTGCCGTTGCCGACATCCTCGCCGGCTGGCATCTCGACGCACAGACGCTGGCCGCCGCGCTGCTGCACGACGTGGTCGAAGACACCCCGGCCACCGCAGGCGAGATCGAGGCGCGCTTCGGCAAGGCCGTGGCGCTGCTGGTCGAGGGCGTCTCCAAGCTCGACCGGCTGGCGTTTGCGTCCGAGCAGCACGCGCAGGCCGAGAACTTCCGCAAGATGTTGCTGGCGATGGCGCAGGACGTGCGGGTCATCCTGATCAAACTGGCCGACCGCCAGCACAACATGCACACCATGGATGCGATGCCGGCCGAGAAGCGCAAGCGCATCGCCAGGGAAACCCTGGAAATCTACGCGCCCATCGCCAACCGGCTGGGCTTGCATACGGTCTACCAGGAGCTGGAAGACCTCGGCTTCCGCTACAGCCACCCCAACCGCTACCAGGTGCTGGCGAAAGCGGTCAAGGCGGCGCGCGGCAACCGCCGCGAACTGGTCGACAAGATCAAGATCGCGCTGCAGGAAAAACTCGAACAGTGCAAGATCGAAGCCACCATCACCGGGCGCGAGAAACACCTCTACAGCATCTACCGCAAGATGCAGGAAAAGAACCTGGCGTTCTCCGAAGTATTCGACATCTACGGTTTCCGCGTGGTGGTGCGCGACCAGCCGAACTGCTACCTGGCGCTGGGTGCGCTGCACGCGCTGTACAAGCCGATCCCCGGCAAGTTCAAGGACTACATCGCGATCCCCAAGGCCAACGGCTACCAGGCGCTGCACTCGATCCTGTTCGGCCCCAACGGCACCCCGATCGAGATCCAGATCCGCACCACCGACATGAACCGCCTGGCCGAGTCGGGCGTCGCGTCGCACTGGATGTACAAGTCGGCCGACGCGGCGCTGAACGACGTGCAGACGCGCACCCACCGCTGGCTGCAATCGCTGCTCGACATCCATGCCGACCACGGCGATTCGCCCGAATTCCTGGAACACATCAAGGTCGACCTGTTCCCCGACGAAGTCTATGTGTTCACGCCCAAGGGCAAGATCATGGCGCTGCCGCGCGGCGCCACGGCGGTGGATTTCGCGTTCGGGGTGCACACCGACGTCGGCCGCCACTGCATTGCGGTGAAGATCAATTACGAACTGATGCCCTTGCGCACCCAGCTCAGAAACGGCGACCACGTCGAAATCCTCACCGCGGCGAATGCCAGCCCCAACGCGGCCTGGCTGAATTTCGTCGTCACCGGCAAGGCACGTTCGCACATCCGCAATTACCTGCGTAACACGCGTGTGGAAGAAGCGGCGGCAATGGGCGAGCGCCTGCTGAAGAACGCCATCACCGCGCTCAATTCCGAAGCGGGCGAACCCGACCCCGCGGTGTGGGACCGGGTGGTGAAGGACTACGGTTTGCAGAGCCGGCAGGAGTTGTTCGCCGGCATCGGCCTGGGACGCAAATTGCCGCTGGTGGTGGCGCACCAGTTGCTGCATGTGCAGGGCGCAAAAACCGGCGAGCCGGCCCACCCCCACGCCATCAGCATCCGCGGCACCGAAGGCATCGCGGTCGAGCTGGCGCAGTGCTGCCATCCGATTCCCGGCGACCCGATTCTCGGCTTCATCCACAAGGAGCGCGGCCTCATCATCCACACCCACGACTGCCCGTCGATCCGCGCCTTCCGCACCGATCCCGACAAATGGCTCGACGTCGAATGGGAAGCCGAGCCCGGCCACATGTTCGACGTCTCGATCAAGGTCGTCGTCGGCAACCAGCGCGGCGTGCTGGCCAAGGTTGCCGCCGCGATCGCCGAGCACGGCTCCAACATCGGCAACGTCGCGATGGAAGAAGAGGACGGCAGCCCCTACACCGTGCTGTTCTTCACCGTGCAGGTGGAAAACCGCATGCACCTCGCACGCGTGATGTGCGGCCTGCGCGTGCTGCCCGACGTGGTGCGGATCTTCCGCATCAAGGGCAAGAAGGACGGCCGCGCCACGCCGCCGCAATGAGCCATTTTCAATTCTGACAAAACCGTTCAACCACAGAGACACAGAGAGAATCAATACGGAGGTGATTGTCTGCCTAGCCACCCAATGGGGTTGTTTTTTCCTCTGTGTGCGTTGTGTCTCTGTGGTGAACGAATTGCCGTTTTTACTACCAGTCCGGAAAAATCAGTATGAACAAAAGCATCATCCAGACCGCCGACGCGCCTGCCGCAATCGGTACCTATTCGCAAGCCGTGCGGGTCGATCACACCGTGTACCTGTCCGGGCAGATCGGCCTCGACCCCGCCGCCATGCAACTGGTCGACGGCATCGACGCGCAGATTCACCAGGTATTCAAGAACCTCGCGGCAGTCGCCGCGGCAGCGGGGGGTTCGCTCGCCGATGTGGTCAAGCTCAACGTCTTCCTCACCGACCTCGGCCACTTCCCCAGGGTCAACGAGATCATGGCGACCTACTTCGGCCAGCCTTATCCTGCGCGTGCTGCGGTCGGCGTCGCCGCGCTGCCGCGCGGCGCGCTGGTCGAGGCCGACGCGGTCATGGTGCTCGGATAAGTTGATCAATTGAAAGCGGCCGAGGGCGCGCCAATGCGTCCGGACAAATCGAAGGCGCCATCGCCGTTTTCCTTTCCCGTCAGTCCGGCGCTCGCCGCCAAACTCGCCAAGCTCGGTCTCACCCGCGACGCCGACCTGGTGCTGCACCTGCCGCTGCGCTGGGAAGACGAAACCCGCATCACGCCGATCCGCGACCTGCTGCCGGGCGAAACGGCACAGGTGCAGGCGGTCGTTCGCGAGGCCAGCGTCGCCTACCGGCCGCGCCGCATGCTGACCGTGACGGTGGAGGACGACGGCGGCGTGCTCGGCATCCGCTTCCTGAATTTCTATCCCAGCCATCTCAAGCTGTTTCAGCCGGGGCAGAGTTTTCGTTTCAACGGTGAGGTGCGCGGCGGTTTTCTCGGGCTGGAGATGGTACATCCGCGCTTCGTCAAAGCCGACGACGCCACCCCGCTGCCGTCGCAGCTCACGCCGGTCTACCCCACCACCGCCGGGCTCGGCCAGGCCACCTTGCGCAAGGCAGTCGAACGCGCGCTGGCGGCACCCATCGCCGACACCCTGCCCGCCGACTGGCTGGCCAAACTGGGGTTGCCCGACCTGGAGGCCAGCATCCGCCTGCTGCACCAGCCGCCGCTGGATTGCGCGCTCGCCGAACTCGAATCGCATCGCCATCCCGCCTGGCAACGGCTCGCCTTCGACGAGCTGCTGGCGCAGCAGCTGTCGCTGGCCGCTGCACGCCGGCAACGCAAATCGCGCCCGACCCATCCCTTGCCGCCGCGGCAGCAGCTGACGGCAGCGTTCATCCATGCCTTGCCGTTCTCGCTGACCGCGGCGCAGGCACGCACCTGGCAGGAAATCAGCGCCGACCTCGGTGAGCCCCATCCGATGCGCCGCCTGCTGCAGGGTGACGTCGGCAGCGGCAAGACCGTGGTGGCCGCGCTCGCCTGCCTGCAGGCGATCGAGAACGGTTTTCAGGCCGCGTTCATGGCGCCCACCGAAATCCTCGCCGAGCAGCATTACCGCAAGCTGGCGCCGCCCTTGTCCGCCTTGGGCGTGCGCTGCGCCTGGGTCTCGGGCAGCCAGCGCAAGGCCGAGCGCAGCGCCGCCTGGCAAGCGATCGCCGCGGGCGAAGCCGATTTGGCGTTCGGCACCCACGCGCTGTTCCAGGAGGCCGGCAGTTTCCAGCGGCTGGGGCTGGCGGTGGTCGACGAGCAGCATCGTTTCGGCGTCGGCCAGCGACTGGCGTTGATGCAGAAAGGCATGGAGCCGCACCAGTTGATGATGAGCGCGACGCCGATTCCGCGCACCCTGGCGATGAGCTTCTTCGCCGATCTCGACGTTTCGGCCATCGACGAGCTGCCGCCGGGACGCACGCCCATCGTCACGAAACTGGTGAGCGCCGCGCGCCGCGACGACGTGCTGGCGCGCGTGACGGACGCCTGCCTCGCCGGCGGTCAGGCCTACTGGGTGTGCCCGCTGATCGAGGAATCGGAGAAGCTGCAATTGCAGACCGCACAGGACACCTACGCGGCTTTGGTTGAACAACTGCCGGCTCTGCGCATCGGCCTGGTGCACGGGCGACTGAAACCGGACGAAAAACAGGCGGTGATGGCCGCCTTCCAGGCGCACGCGATCGACCTGCTGGTCGCCACCACCGTGATCGAGGTCGGCGTCGACGTCCCCAACGCTTCGCTGATGGTGATCGAGCACGCCGAGCGCATGGGGCTGGCGCAGCTGCACCAACTGCGCGGACGGGTCGGGCGCGGCAGCCGCGAATCGGTGTGCGTGCTGCTGTACGCAACCCCGCTGTCGGAACTGGCGCGCGCGCGGCTCAAGGTGATCTTCGAACTCAGCGACGGCTTCGAGATTGCGCGCCAGGACTTGCTGCTGCGCGGGCCGGGAGAGTTATTGGGACACCGCCAGAGCGGCCTGCCGATGCTGCGCTTCGCCGACCTCGAACGCGATGTCGCGCTGCTGGAACAGGCGCGCGATTATGCCGCACGCTGCCTTGCATCGCATCCCGATATCGCCGCACGCCACGTCGAGCGCTGGCTGGGCAGCCGGCAGGCTCTGGCGGGAAGCTGAATGCTGCGTGGTTAGGCGCCCTGGTGCCACAGACTCAGCGCCGGAAGATAGGTCAACAGCAGCAGCCAGATAAGCAGCAGTACGAGAAACGGCAGCGTGGCACGGAACACGTCGAACACCGGTTTTTTAAAACGCTGACTGGCGAGGAAGAGATTGATCCCGATCGGCGGGTGGATGTAGCCGATTTCCAGGTTTGCCAGCATCACGATGCCGAGGTGCACGGGATGGATACCGAAGTGCGCCGCCAGCGGCAACAGCAGCGGCGTGACGATGACGATGGCGGAAAAGATATCCATCATGAAGCCGGCTGCCAGCAGCGCAACGTTCATCCACATCAGGAATTCATGCGGGCTTTTGACCTGCGCCACGACCCAGTCGAGCACGTGCATCGGCACCTGCGCGTCGATCAGCAGATTGGTCAGCCCCAAACTCAATCCCAGAATGATGAAGAGGCTGCCCACCAGGGTTGCGGCTTCGTAGGCAACCCACACCAAGGCCTTCACACCGATGGTGCGGTGGATCAGCGTTTCGAGCACGAGTGCATACAGCGCGGTGCACGCGGCGAGTTCGGCGACGGTCAACAGCCCGCCCGCCAGCCCGCCGATGACGCCCACGGGCAGCAAAAGATCGGCCCAGCCCGCACGTGCGGCGGCGGCAAGCTCGCGCAGGTGGAAGCGATGGCGTGGCGCGCCGCGTGTGCCGCGCAACAGGGAATAGCCCCCCACCATCACGAACAACAACAAGGTCGGCAGCAGACCGGCAACGAACAGATCGCCGATATCGACCTGTGCCACCACGCCGTACAGCAGAACCGCAAGACTAGGCGGCAGCAACAGGCCCATCGAACCGCCCACGGTGATCAGGCCAAGCGCGAATTTTTCCGGATAATGCTCGCGTTTCAGCATCGGATACAGCAGCCCGCCGAGCGCCAGGATGGTGACGCCGGACGCGCCGGAAAACGCAGTGAAGACCATGCACGACAGCGTTGCCGCCCACGCCAGCCCCGCCGGCACCCAGCCCAGCAGCGCATTGAAAATACGCACCTGCCGGTGTGGCGCACCGCCCTGCCCCAGCACGACGCCAGCCAGCACAAAGAGCGGAATCGCCACCAGATTGGGCGACGTGGCCAGCCGCGAAAGTTCAACCATCAGCAGTGCAGGGTCGAGCCCCGCCGCGTGGGTGGCGTAGAGCGCGCCAGCACCGAGCACGACGAACAGCGGCAAGCCGACGAACGCCAGAATGACGAGGATCAGGGTCGTCAAGCCGCTTCCACCTGGTTCGCCAGCACGGCGCGCAGCACAAAATGCAGCGCCAGCAGCCCGAATGCAAGCGGCAGGATCAGGCCCATCCAGGCCAGCCAGACGGCATCCGTCGATTGATACTGCCACGCATCCTGCCAGTACGCCCACGCGGCACGGGTAAGCAGCGCGCAGACGAGGGCCGCCGCCAGGTTGAAGGGAATCGCAGTCCACTTCTTCCAGCGCGGGCGCGCCGCCAGATTGGCGGGGTCGAGATGCAGATGGCGTTGCGCGGCGACGGCCAGCGCGGCGCCGGGCAGCGCGACCCACAGCACCAGCTGGCGCAGCACGAGATCGCCGCCGGGCAGGGTCGCGTTGAACAGATTGCGTCCGACGATGTCGGCCGCCGACAGCGCCAGCATGGCGGCAAACGCGAGCAGCACCGCGCCGAGCTCGATCCGGGTCAGGGCCTGTTCCAGCCAGCGACAGGCGCGCAGTACGCCCATCTTATTTCCTGCCGCTGTGATATTGGGTCAATGCGGCGTCCACCTGCCGGTCGAGTTCGGCGAGGATTTCGGTGGGCGCCATGAAGGCGGCCTGAAAACCGTTCTCGATCGCCTGCAGGCAGGCGAGCGCGGCCACCACGGTCTTGCCGCTACCGACGTCGCCCT
>DASVPF010000279.1:0-1743 GCA_036382965.1 Thiobacillus sp. | reverse complement strand
CGCATTGCGCCGGATGTGCGTCTCAACACAAGCGCTCAAACCGTCTGGTCATCACCGCCCTGATTTTGACTTTCATCCCCTCTCAGCCCCGCCGAAAACTGAGTTTACCGGGTGGATCAGCGGCAAAGGTGTTTGAGCCCCGCTCACAAAAATCAAATCAACCCAGCAAAAGCGGGGCGAGTTCTTTGCCGCCCACTCGGCAGGCTCAATTTTCGGGAATTCGGGGATGTCGGGGTCGCCTTCTTTTGGTTACTTTTCTTGGCGAGACAAGAAAAGTAACTAGCCGCCGGGCTACCCCCGGCCAAGGGTCAGCAGTCAGGCGAAGTTCTTCACTAGCATTGACAGCCCTTCGACAAGCTCAGGGCGAACGGTGCGAGCACATGTGCTTCGATCAGGCACGCTCAGAACGCGTTACCCGAACGTCAACCCCATCGCCTCCCGCACATCCCGTATCGTATCGCGCGCCAGTTCCTGCGCCTTCTCGCAGCCGTCGGCCAGGATGTTGCGTACCTGGTCGGGATTGTCCTCGTAATACGCCGCGCGCTCGCGGATCGGCGCAAGTTCGGCAAGGACGGCGTCGATCACCGGCTGCTTGCACTCGATGCAGCCGATGCCGGCGCTGGTGCAGCCCGCGGTGACCCACTGGCGGGTGGCGTCGTCCGAATACACCTGGTGGAACTGCCACACCGGGCAGTTGGCCGGATTGCCGGGATCGGTGCGGCGCACGCGCGCAGGGTCGGTGGGCATGGTGCGGATTTTTTTCGCCACCACATCCGGGTCTTCGCGCAGCGCGATGGTGTTGCCGTAGGACTTGGACATTTTCTGCCCATCCAGCCCCGGCATTTTCGAGGCCTCGGTCAGCAGCGCTTCGGGCTCGGCAAGGATCATCTTGCCGGAGCCTTCGAGATAGCCAAACAGGCGCTCGCGGTCGTTCAGCGACAGGTTCTGCGCGTCGGTCAGCAGTGCCTTGGCGGATTCCAGCGCCTCGTCGTCGCCCTTTTCCTGATAGGCGGTGCGGCACTCCTCGTACAGCCGCGCCTTTTTCGTGCCGAGCTTCTTGACCGCGGCGCGCGCCTTGTCCTCGAACCCCGGCTCGCGACCGTACAGATGGTTGAAGCGGCGACAGATTTCGCGGGTGAATTCGATGTGCGGCACCTGGTCTTCGCCCACCGGCACCAGGTTGGCGCGGTAGATCAGGATGTCGGCCGACTGCAGCAGCGGATAGCCGAGGAAGCCATAGGTCGAGAGATCCTTCTCGCTCAACTTTTCCTGCTGATCCTTGTAGGTGGGTACGCGTTCCAGCCAGCCCAGCGGCGTCATCATCGACAGCAGCAGATGCAGCTCGGCGTGCTCGATCACGCGCGACTGGATAAACAGCGTGGCCTGCGCCGGGTCGACGCCGGCGGCGAGCCAGTCGATCACCATGTCGCGCACGTTGTCCTCGATCACCTGCGGCGTGTCGTAATGCGTGGTCAGCGCATGCCAGTCGGCGACGAAAAACAGGCACTGGTATTCGTTCTGCAGATGCAGCCAGTTTTTCAGGACGCCGTGGTAATGGCCAAGGTGCAGACGCCCGGTGGGGCGCATGCCGGAGAGAACGCGGTCGGAATACATGTTAGGGGCTAGGGGCTAGGGGCTGGGGTCAGGACAGCACGACCTGGATGAGGTTGATCAGTTGCGCAGAGTCGAGGCCGGTGACGAGCGCGGTCAGGCCGATGAACACGCTGATGAGCGGCCACAGGA
>DASVPF010000278.1:0-3214 GCA_036382965.1 Thiobacillus sp. | reverse complement strand
TCGCACGCGTTCATGCGTCACATTCTCACCAAGAAGAGCACCAAGCGTAAGCGCCAGTTGCGCGGCATGGAAACTGTCAATGCCAGCAACCACACAGCGGTTGCACGCATGTTGCCCTACGCATAAAGGAGAGAAAGCATGCCACGCGTCAAACGGGGTGTAACCGCCCGCGCCAGCCACAAGAAAATCCTCGACGCCGCCAAAGGCTATCGCGGTCGTCGCAAGAACGTATTCCGCGTCGCCAATGAAGCGGTGATGAAGGCCGGTCAGTATCAGTACCGCGACCGCCGTCAGCGCAAGCGCCAGTTCCGCGCCCTGTGGATTGCCCGTATCAACGCCGCCGCGCGTCAATACGGCCTGACCTACAGCGTGTTCATGAACGGCTTGAGCCGTGCCGAAATCGGGATCGACCGCAAGGTGCTGTCCGACATCGCGATTTTCGACAAGGACGCCTTTGCCAAGATCGTCGATCAGGTCAAGGCCAAGCTCGCTGCATAAGCAACACCGAAGCAACAAGAAAAGGCCGCAAGGCCTTTTTTTGTTGGTGCCGATTTAAACGAGTTTGCCTACGAAGAAACCGCGAAGAGCGTTTTGTTCTATCTTTGTGACTTCGCACTCTTCGCGGTCGTATTCAAGAATATTTAAAAACTGCCATGCGCAATCCCAACGAAATCGTTGCCGAAGCCCTTGCCGCCATTCAGGGCAGCCCCGACCTGCCGACGCTGGAACAGGTCAAGGCGGGCTATCTGGGGAAAAGCGGCCAGCTGACCGAACTGCTGAAAAACCTGGGCGCGATGCCAGCCGACGAGCGCAAGACCGCCGGCGCACGCATCAACGAAGCCAAGCAGGCGGTCGAGGCGGCGCTCAAATCCCGTCGCGAGGCATTGCAGCAGGCCGAACTGGATCGCCAGCTGGCGACCGAAACGCTGGACGTGACGCTGCCCGGCCGGGGTCTGGCGCGCGGCGGATTGCATCCGGTGTCGCGCACGCTTTCGCGCATCCAGGCGCTGTTCCGCTCGATCGGCTTCGAGGTGGCGACGGGGCCCGAGATCGAGACCGATTTCTACAATTTCACCGCGCTCAACATCCCGCAAGACCATCCGGCGCGGGCGATGCACGATACATTCTATTTACAGAGCGGCGAACTGCTGCGCACCCACACCTCGCCGGTGCAGGTGCGCTACATGCAGACCCACCAGCCGCCGCTGCGCATCATTGCGCCGGGGCGGGTGTACCGCTGCGATTCCGACGTGACGCACACGCCGATGTTTCACCAGATCGAAGGTCTGTGGGTCGACGAGTCGGTATCGTTTGCCGACTTGAAGGGCGTGCTCGCCGACTTCATGCGCAACTTCTTCGAGCGCGACGATCTGCCGGTGCGCTTCCGCCCGTCGTTCTTTCCGTTCACCGAACCGTCGGCCGAGATGGACATCGGCTGCGTGATGTGCGGCGGCTCCGGCTGCCGCGTGTGCTCGCACACCGGCTGGCTGGAAGTGCTGGGCTGCGGCATGGTGCATCCCAACGTGTTCAAGCATGTAAACATCGATACCGAACGCTTCGTCGGCTTTGCCTTTGGTCTGGGCGTCGAGCGCCTGGCCATGCTGCGCTATGGCGTCGACGACCTGCGGCTGTTCTTCGAAAATGATCTCCGTTTCCTTAAACAATTCAATTAACAGAACGCACTCACATGCAATTTTCCGAAGCCTGGCTGCGCAGCCTCGTCAACCCCGCGCTCGACACCGTCCAGCTTGCCCACGCCGTGACCATGGCCGGCCTGGAAGTGGAGGCGCTGACGCCCGCTGCGCCGCCGTTCAGCAACGTGGTGGTTGCCGAGATCCTGTCGGCGGACAAGCATCCCGACGCCGATCGCCTGCGCGTATGCCAGGTCGACGTCGGCGAAGCCGCGCCGGTCACCATCGTGTGCGGCGCGCCGAATGCGGCGGCGGGTCTCAAGGTGCCGTGCGCCCGCCCGGGCGCGGTGCTGCCCGGCATCGAAATCAAGGTCGCCAAGGTGCGCGGCGTCGAGTCCTTCGGCATGCTGTGCTCGACCAAAGAACTGGGTCTGGAAGGTGCGGCGGACGGCCTCATGGTGCTGCCCGAGGATGCGCCGGTGGGCGAGGATTTCCGCAGCTGGCTCAATCTGGACGACACCCTCATCACCCTGAAACTTACGCCCAACCGCGCGGACTGCCTGTCGATGCAGGGGCTGGCGCGCGAAGTCGGCGCGATCACCGGCGCCGAGGTGCGGCTGCCGCAGATCGCCGAGGTCGCCAGCCGCATTCAGGACACGGTGCCGGTGCAGGTGGCGGTACCGGAGGCCTGTCCGCTGTACCTGGGACGCGTGGTGCGCGGCATCGACGCGCAGGCCCAGACGCCGCGCTGGATGGCCGAACGCCTGGAGCGCAGCGGTATCCGCCCGCTCTTGGCACCGGTCGACATCACCAACTACGTGCTGCTCGAACTCGGCCAGCCGATGCACGCCTTCGCGCTGTCGCGTCTCAACGGCGGTATCGAAGTGCGCATGGCGCGCGCGGGCGAGACGCTCGAACTGCTGAACGGCCAGACTGCCGAGCTTGCGCCCGACATGCTGGTGATCGCCGATGCCGGCGGGCCGATTGCGCTGGCCGGGATCATGGGCGGGCAGCCGACCAGCGTGGAGCGCTTCACGGTCGACGTCTTCCTCGAAGCCGCGTTCTTCGCGCCGCCGGCAATAGCCGGGCGCGCACGGCGCCTGGGACTGTCCACCGACTCGTCGCACCGCTTCGAGCGCGGCGTCGATTTCGGTGCCACCCGCCAGGCGGTGGAACGCGCGACGCAGTTGCTGCTCGACATCTGCGGCGGCCAGCCGGGGCCGATCACCGAGGCGATGGCGGCGTTGCCGCAGCGCGCGCCGATCGCGCTGCGGCTGGCGCGCCTCACGCGCGTGGCCGGGATCGCGCTCGACGCCGAGCAGGTGGCGCGCGACTTCACGGCACTGGGCGCGGGCGTCGAACGCCGCGACGACAGCCTCGTCGTCACGCCGCCGAGTTTCCGTTTCGACCTCGAAATCGAGGAAGACCTGATCGAGGAAGCGGTGCGCCTGTTCGGCTACGACAACATTCCCGCGCAGCCGCCGGCCGCGCCGTCGCGCATGCTGCCGCAGGACGAAACCGTGCTGGGCGACGACAGCCTGCGCCAGATGCTGGTTGACCTGGATTATCAGGAAGTCATCACC
>DASVPF010000277.1:0-3119 GCA_036382965.1 Thiobacillus sp. | reverse complement strand
CCAGTTCGCCGCGGTGCCGCTGCAGGGCCTCGGCCATGTCGTTCACCCCGGCGGCAAGCGCGCCGACTTCGCCTGTCGGCGGCAGGTGCGTGCGCACCGTGAGGTCGTCGCAGGCGAGCCGCTCCACCACCTGCCCGACGTGATGCAACTGCCTGGCCAGCCGGTTGGACAGGCGCCAGGCCAGCGCACCGGTGAGCGTCAGCGCCACCAGCATCAGCAGCGCGGCATGGATCAGCGTATCGCGCCTGAACGCGTCGATCTGGTCGAGGGTGACGCCGATGTCGATCTGCCCCAGCAGATCGGCGGCGGGCGAGGCGCTGACGACGAACAGCGGATCGTCCTTGAAGTCGGCGGCAGGCATGCGAATGGCGGCGTGTTGCCGGTGCAGGCCATCGGGGCGGGCGGCGCGCAGGCTGTCGCCGGTGCTGGCGAGCGTCTGCCCGCGGGCATCGGTGACGCGCGCAAACGCCAGCTGGCTGTTTTCGGTTTCGCTTCTGAGCAGGCTCTGGGTCAGAGCCATGTCGCCGCTCACCAGCGCATACGGCAGGGTGGCGGCCAGATGATGGACGGCGTTGCTGGCGCGGGTGTGCAGGTCGCGTTCGGCGGCATCGAGCGCCTGCGTGGTGAAGTAGGCCACCATGCCGAATTCGGCCAGCAGGGCGGGCAGGAGCGCAATCATCAGCACCCGGCTGCGGATGCTGGAAAGCGCCAGCCGGACGTACAGGGCGCGCAGGGCGTTCACGCGCTGTGGCTGAGCCGCTGGATGGCCAGCACGGCCTCGGTTCGATTGCTGACGCCGAGGGTGCGAAAAATCGCCGCGATGTGCACCTTCACGGTGTTTTCCGACATCGCCAGCATGCCGGCGATCGTCTTGTTGGCGCAGCCCTGTGCCAGCAGACGCGCCACATCGAGCTGACGCGCCGTCAGGCCGCTGCGCTGCAGGGTTTCGAAATCGGTGGCGGCCACCGGGTGCAGGCCGCCGTCGTTCAGACACGCCGGCACGTAGAGGTCGCCCGCCAGCACCTGCTGCAACGCGGCCAGCATCACGGCGGTGGGGGCGGCTTTGGGAATGTAGCCGAGTGCGCCGGCCTCCAGCGCATTGCGGATGTCGTGCGGCGATTCCGAGGCGGACAGGACCACCAGCGGAATGTCGGGAAAGCGGCTGCGGAACTGCGCAATGCCCTGCATGCCGACGAAACCCGGCATGTTGAGGTCGACCAGCGCCAGGTCGAGGTCGGCATGCAGGGCGGTCTGCGCAAGCAGGCTGGGATAATCGTGGGCGTCGATGATCTCGACCGGCGGCTCCAGCTGCAATAAAACCTGCCGCACCCCCTCGCGCACCAGCGGGTGGTCGTCGGCCAAAAGCGTTTTCATGTGGGCGCTCCCTGCATGCCGGGAATTCTAGCAGTCTGTCGGGCTACCCACGCCAGCCGTTTGTAGGGGCTACTTGCCGCGCACCTTGCGCCCGCCTTCGTCGATGGCGGCTTCCAGATAACCGAAGTAGTAGTCCGGCGACAGCAGGCCGACGATGGCTTCGCCGGCGTCGTTGCCGAGGGTGTCGAACACCTGGACGGTCGGCACCATGAACACCTTGTGGGCAGCGGCGAACGCGCCTTCGGTGGTGGACGTGCCGTCGAAGCCGGTCAGCGGCGCGGTGGCGTCGACGGTGACTTCGCGGATGATGACGCGGCTGCGGTAGGCCGGATCCTTGTGCATGGGCACCAGGTATTCGCGTTTGACGCGCGCGCAATAGCCGCAGGTGGGGCTGGTGAACACCACCAGGATGGGCACCCGGCGCTGGGCGGCGGTGCGCGCGTCGGCCTGGAAATTCCTGGCGTGAACCAGGCCGTCCGCCGCGCGGGCCGGGCCGGACAGCGTCAGCCCCCATGCTAAAATCAACGCCCAGGCTGCGATGAGTCGCATCATTGCGGTGGCCCCTTCAGATGGATGCGGACAGGTCATAGCCCCCAGTGTCGCGTCATTCCTCGCCAATTCAAACAGTCCATTTTTACCGCCATGCACACCCTGACTATCGCCTCCCGTGAAAGTGCCCTTGCCATGTGGCAGGCGGAGCATATCCGCGACCGCCTCACCGCGCTGCACCCGGGCTGCACGGTGAACATTCTGGGCATGACCACGCGCGGCGACCAGATTCTCGACGTCACGCTGTCCAAGGTCGGCGGCAAGGGCCTGTTCGTCAAGGAGCTCGAAGTCGCGCTGGAAGCGGGGCAGGCCGATCTGGCGGTGCATTCGATGAAGGACGTGCCGATGGATCTGCCGCCGGGTTTCGAACTGGCGGTGATCGGCGAGCGCGAAGACCCGCGCGATGCCTTCGTGTCGAACCGGGTCGAACGCCTGTCCGACCTGCCGCCCGGCAGCGTGGTCGGCACCTCCAGTCTGCGCCGCGAAGCGCAGCTGCGCGCGCGCTATCCGCACCTGATGGTGAAACCGCTGCGCGGCAACGTCGGCACCCGCCTGAAAAAGCTCGACGCAGGCCAGTTCGACGCCATCCTGCTCGCCGCCGCCGGCCTGAAAAGGCTCGGCCTCGGCGAACGCATCAAGAGCCTGCTCAGCGTGGAAGACAGCATTCCCGCCGCCGGCCAGGGCGCGCTCGGCATCGAGATCGTGAGCGGCAACGCGGAGGTGGCCGCCCTGCTCGCCGCGCTCGACCATCCCGAAACCGCCGCCTGCGTGCGCGCCGAACGCCAGGTCAGCCGCGTGCTCGGCGGCAGTGGCCAGGTGCCGCTGGGCGCGCACGCGGTGCTGCAGGACGGCCGCCGGGTGCTGAACGGATTTGTGGCCAACCCCGATGGCAGCGGTTTCATCCACGACACAGCGACAGGCGGCATGCGCGATCCCGAGGCGGTGGGCCAGGCGCTCGCCGACAAGCTGCTGGCGCTGGGCGCGCGCGCCATTCTCGACGCCTTGCCATGACCCTGCCGCTGGCCGGACGCACGGTGCTGGTGACGCGGCCTGCTCATCAGGCCGCTGCGCTGGTGTCGGCGATCCGGGCAGCGGGCGGCACGGCGTACGAGTTTCCCGCGCTCGATATCGAAGCGGTGCCGGCGGACGAACTGGCCGCGCCGCTGGCCCGACTGGCGGGCGTCGATGTCGCCATC
>DASVPF010000276.1:0-9377 GCA_036382965.1 Thiobacillus sp. | reverse complement strand
AGCCGCCTATTATCGTTTTCTGCGGCGGGGGTTTGCCCACGGGCACGATCTTGACGACTGGCTCGCGGCCGAAGCCGAACTACTGGAAAGTGCCTCTGGGCAGCACGCGGTCGAGGCCGATGAACTGTTTGAATTCGGGGTACAGCAGAGCGGCACCCATGGCGCGATGGCGGACGACGCGATGAAGCGGATTATCAGAAAGCATCCGCAACGAGACATCCCGCAAATCGAGGGAATCGAGCCGCAGGACGCGCCGCCGAGGGAATGAGGCGTCAGCATCCAGCTCACACACGCCGGTAATTCACCATGGTTTTTGCCAATCGCCACCAGGCCGCGGAGCGGCTCGCCGAAGCCCTGGCGGTTTACAAGAACCGGCATCCGCTGATCCTCGCCATTCCGCGTGGCGCTGTACCGATGGGGCAGCAACTGGCCAAGGCGCTGGAGGGCGAGCTCGATGTGGTGCTGGTGCGCAAGCTTCGCGCGCCGTTCAATCCGGAATTCGCCCTCGGCTCGATCGACGAGTCGGGTTGGACCTATATCGCCGATTACGCGGAATCGGCCGGCGGCACACCCAGCTATCTGGAACAGGAGAAGCAGACCCAGCTTGCGACGATCCGCCAGCGCCGCGCGCAATACACCCCGTTGCGCCCGCCGATCGATCCGGCCGGCCGGGTGGTGATCGTGGTGGACGACGGGCTGGCCACCGGCGCCACCATGATTTCCGCGCTGCACGCGCTACGCGCGCGCAAGCCTGCCCGCCTGATCTGCGCGGTGCCGGTGGCGCCGCCGGACACGCTGGAAAAGATCCGGCCGTATGCGGACGAGGTGGTATGCCTGGAAGCGCCGGAATTCTTCCGCGCAGTGGGACAGTTTTATGCCGATTTTCCGCAAGTCGACGATACAGAAGTCGAAGCCATCCTTAGCCAAGCCTAGTCGTTTTTTTTCCTGCCTTTCCCGGCATTTCGTACCAAGCTGATGCTGCCTGATCGCCGCATTTAAAGTCCGAATGCACGGATGCAGTCTTTACCTACTCGCCAATCAAGAAAACTTGGCAAAAGGGAGGGCGTCCATGTACGCCATGACGACCCTTCTTCGTGAGCTATACGGTGAAATGCCCGGCAAACCACCCTGCCGCCTGCCTTGCCACCTCCTCCAGCGCGCCGGGTTCCTCGAACAGATGGGTGGCGCCGGGAACGACGACCAGTTCCTTTTCGCAGCCTAGCTGGGCGTAGGCCTGCTCGTTGAGTTCGATGACGCCGCCGTCGAGGCCGCCCACCAGCAACAGGGTCGGCGCGCTCACGCGCGCCAGCGTCTCGCGGCTCGCCAGGTCGGGGCGGCCGCCGCGCGAAACCACGGCCCTGGCACCTGCTCCCATCTCGGCGGCGGCTTCGAGCGCGGCGGCGGCACCGGTGCTGGCGCCAAAAAATCCCAATGGCAACGTGCGCGCGCTTTCCTCGCGGCCAACCCAGCGCGCCGCCGCCAGCAGGCGCTCGGTCAACAGACCGATGTCGAAGCGGCGGGCGTAATCGCGGTCTTCTTCCGGGGTTAGCAGATCCATCAGCAGGGTGCCGACGCCGGCCTGCCGCAGGATGCCGGCGACGTAATTATTGCGCGGAGAATGGCGCGACGAGCCGCTGCCGTGGGCGAACAGCACCAGACCGGCGGCCGGTTCGGGAATCTCCAGCATGCCTTCGATCGTGGCGCTGCCGGCGGGAATGTGAACCCGCGTGGAAACGTTCACAGCCGGCGCTCGGGATGCAGGGCCACCGGGATGCGGCGGCTGCCGAAGGGGTGGCTGAATACGCCGAAGTGGCCGGCGATGGCGGTGCCGCAGTGCGGGCAGTGGCCATCGGGGGACAGGCTGTAACGGTCGATACGGTACCAGTCGCGCACGATGAGCGCTTCACGGCAGTTCGGGCAGAACGTGGTGCCGCCCTCGGTGTCGTGCACGTTGCCGGTATAGACGTAATGCAGACCGGCTTTGAGCGCGATGTCGCGCGCGCGGGTGAGCGTGGACGGGGGCGTGGGCGGCACGTCGCGCATCTTCCAGTCGGGGTGGAAGGCGGAGAAATGCAGCGGCACGTCGGGCCCGAGTTCGCGCAGGATCCACTGGCTCATCGCCGCGAGTTCGGCGTCGGAATCGTTATGGCCGGGAATCAGGAGCGTGGTGATCTCGAACCAGACCTCGGTCTCGCGCTTGAGGTAAACGAGCGTGTCGAGCACTGGCTGCAAGTGCGCGCCGGTCAGCTTGACATAGAAGTCGTCGGTAAAGCCTTTGAGGTCGACGTTGGCCGCGTCCATCTTTGAATAGAACTCGCGCCGCGGCGCTTCGTGGACATAGCCGGCGGTGACCGCCACCGTTTTGAGACCGCGCGTATGGCAGGCGTCGGCCACATCCATCGCGTACTCGGCGAAGATTACCGGGTCGTTGTAGGTGAAGGCCACGCTCTTGCAGCCGCTCTTCTCGGCAGCAACGGCGATTTCCTGCGGCGACGCCTGATCCAGCAGCGTGTCGGTCTCGCGCGACTTGGAAATGTCCCAGTTCTGGCAGAACTTGCACGCCAGGTTGCAGCCGGCGGTGCCGAAGGAAAACACCGACGACCCCGGGTAGAAGTGATTGAGCGGCTTCTTCTCGATGGGGTCGACGCAGAAGCCGGACGAGCGGCCGTAGGTCGTGAGCACCATCTCGCCGCCCTCCATCTTGCGCACGAAGCACAGGCCGCGCTGGCCCTCGTGCAGCCTGCAGTCGCGCGGACACAGGTCGCACTGGATGCGGCCGTCGGGCAGCGTGTGCCACCAGCGCGCTGGGTAATGCGATTCGGGGATACTCATCTACTGCTCTCCTTGGCTTTCCTTCCACTTGCTGACGGTGTAGCGCGACAGGCGCACGTCCTCCGCCCAGAAATCCGCCGGCAGCCCCGCCTTGCGCTTGAGATGGGCCATAAACTCGGCCGGCTCCGGCAACTGCTCCCACACCTGCGGCAGAAAGGTGCTGCGGCTATGCCGATACTCGAACACCACGCCGTCGACGCCGGGCCGCAGGCTGGCCAGCGCATGGTCTTCGCTTGCCACCACCAGGGCTTCGGTCGGCGAAAGCAGCGAGACCTCGACCCGGATGGCGTCGAATTCCGCGGCGCTCAGCGACATAAAGCGCGGATCGCGAAACGCCGCCGCCACCGCGTTTTCCCGCACGTCCACGGCCAGCGGGCGATGCGCTTCCAGAGTGCCGATGCAGCCGCGCAGCTCACCGTTCCGGGTCAGGGTGACGAAGCAGGCGCCGTGTTCGGCCAGCCAGGGCGCATCTGCGGACACGTGTCCGGCTGGTCCAAATCGTTGGGCAATTTCGGCGCGGGCGAGTTTCAGCAGCGTCGCGCCTTTTTCCGCGTCCGGCTGCTCCGCATCGTCCTCAGCCCTCCGGCTTGGCTCAGGACCGGCCTCGAAGGCGAAGGCGGCGTAGCCGACCACCCGCCCGGGATCGCCGGCGGTGTCGCTGGAATTGCGCACGTCCAGCGCGACCGGCTGCAGGCCGTGCCGACGCGCTGCCAGCAGCAGGCCGTTGACCGGCGTGGCGCCGCAGGCCTGCTCGTGATCGAGGTGCGGGTCGAGCGCCAGAATGGCGTCCACGGTCTTGCCGTCCGCCACGCGGGCGGCAGCGTCGGGCAGAAAATGCGACAGGTCGGAACTGATCACGATCAGCGTCTCGTCGCCGCCCCAGAGCTGTTCCAGCACCTCCGCCACCTCGGCCGCGGTGGCCTCGCCCACTGCCAGCGGCAACAACTGGAAATCGCCCAGTACCTGCTGCAGGAAGGGCAGTTGCACCTCCAGCGCGTGTTCCATCTGATGCGCTGCCGCGCTGCGGATGACCTGCGGCAGGCCAGCCAGGCGCTGCATGCCTTCCTGGTCCAGCGGCACCTCACCGAGCGGGGTGGCAAAGCGTTCCGCCTCGGGCAGCGCCAGCCCCCGCACATAGACGCGATGGGTGGGGCCGAGCAGCACCACGCGGCGAATGCGGCCGCGCAGCGCGCCCAGGCGGGCATAGGCGCTGGCCGCGACGGCACCGGAATAGATGTAGCCGGCGTGCGGCACGATCAGCGCCTTGGGCGGACGTGACGCCATGGCGGGCGCGGCTTCGGCCAGCAGGTCGGCAAGCGTGTGTTTGAGTTCGCCTGGCGCGTCCGGATAGAACAGGCCGGCAACGGCGGCGGGACGAATGCGGGGCATGGTCATTCCCTCGGCAATTAAACTAGGGCGTGTTAACGCTAATTTCACGCCCTATAAATGTGGGGGAATGGACCCGATTTCAAGTCGCGGCAAACGCGTTTCCATCGATAATACGGCGTTCAAAAACGGCGGGATCATGATCGTTCAGGAGGAATATGGGTTTATCCAAAGCTGCCGATGAGGGGGCGCTGTCCGAATCGGATCTGCGCGCGATCGTGGCGCATATCCCCGGCATGGCCTTCCAGATCATGCGCAAGCACGATGCGCCGCCCGTTCTGCGCTATGCCAGCGAGCAATCCGCGCAACTGCTCGGCATCGAGGCGACCGCCCTGTGCGCCAGGCCGGAACGCTTCTTCAAGCTGGTCGTGGAAGAGGACAAGGCCGACTATCTGGCCCAACTGGCCGAAGCCGGCGGCGGCCACATGAGCTTCAACTGGGAAGGGCGTATCCAGATGAAAGCCTGGGAAGACGTGAAATGGGTGTCGATCCGCGTCAGCCAGCGCAAAGTGGCCGGCAATCTGTTCTGGGACGGCATCATGCTGAACGTCACGCACAGCAAACAGGCCGAAGCCGAAATTCGGCATTCGCGGGCCCAACTGAGCGCGCTGGCGTCGCACGTGGAAAAGGTCAAGGAACAGGAACGCGTCCACCTTGCGCGGGAGGTACACGACGACCTCGGCGGCAATCTCACCGCCATCAAGATCGTTCTGTCCTGGCTGAAAGACAACCTGCCGCCCGATGCCCACCGACTGCTCCAGCGCACCGACTATCTCGACAAGGTGGTCGACCAGACGTTCGAGGCAGCCCACCGCATTGCGTCCAACCTGCGGCCGGCCGCGCTGGATCTGGGCATCGTCCCGGCCATCAAATGGCAGTTGCAGCGTTTTGCCCGCAACACCGATATCGCCTACCGGTTCAGTGCGACCGACGAAGCCATCCCGCTCGATCCCGACGCCGCCATTGCCGTGTTCCGCATCGTGCAGGAAGCGCTGACCAATGTCGCCAAGCACGCCCGCGCCACCCAGGTCAGGCTCAAGCTGGTACGGAACCCCGACAGCCTGCTGGTCACCCTCACCGACAACGGCCGCGGCATCCCGCCCGTGCGCGATGACGATGGCAAGCATGCCTTTGGCATTCTCGGCATGACCGAACGCGCGGCCGCATTGGGGGGCGAACTCCTCGTGCAGCCGGCTAGGCGCCAGGGCACCCAGGTCAGCTTGCGGCTTCCCTTGCTCGACGCGCCGCCCGACGCGGCGAAATAGGGGCATAATCTGCTTAAAATACCAAGCAGAGAACGACCGTGGCTGTAGTAAAACCGTATCGCATTCTCATCGTCGACGACCATGCCATCGTCCGCGAGGGGCTCAAGCAAATCCTGGCCGAAGTCGACGACATCGAAGTCGGCGGCGAGGCCGACGGCTCCGTCTGCGCCATGCAGATGGCCCGGCGGGAACCGTGGGACATGGTCCTGATGGACATTTCCATGCCCGACCGCAGCGGCCTCGAAACGCTGGAACTCCTGAGGAAGGAACACCCCGGCATCAAGGTGCTGATGCTGTCCATGCACCGTGAAACCCAGTATGCCGTGCGCGCGCTGAAATTTGGCGCGGCGGGCTATCTCAACAAGCAGAGCGCGCCGGACCAACTGGTCGACGCCATCCGCCTGGTGGCATCGGGCAAGAAATACATCAGCCCGGAAGTCGCCCAGGAACTCGCCAGCCAGGTCAGCGGCGAACGCGACGGCCTGCCGCACGAGGCGCTCTCCAATCGCGAATACCAGACCCTGTGCATGATCGCATCGGGGCTGCCCGTCTCTGCCATCGCCGACAAGCTGGTCCTGTCGGTCAAGACCATCAGCATGTACCGCGCCCGCCTGCTGAAGAAAATGCAGCTCAAGAACAACGCCGAACTGACGCATTACGCGATCAGGCACGGGCTGCTGGATTAAACCCCATCGGCCCGGGGGCGGCTTCCTGCGGGAAATACCGGGGTTTTCCCACCCTAATCCGCGCTTCACCCGGCGGCGTCCCGCCCTACCATGCGAAACATAGTAAAAGTCCGTCATGGACTTGGGGTGTGAACATGGTCGAACCAACCGTCAGAATCAATCTTGCCAATCCAACCGAAGTGGCGCGCGAAACGCTGCGCCGCCTCGCCATGCGCCGGATTGCGCCCACCCCGGACAACTACCAGACCCTCTACGAAGAAATCGTCGGCGCGCCCCCGGTTGCCGACCCCCAGGCCAGCACGGCTGCCAGCGCGCTGGCAGGCTTGGTCAAGGACCTCAATCTGCACCACCCCGAACTGGCCGAGTCGGTGGATGCCCTGAGCCAGGCCATCCAGAAGGGCAACTGGGCGCAATGCCGCCGGCAGCTCGGCGACATCGCCCTGCGGCTCAAGCAGGACGAAGACGGCGACCGCACGCAAGGGGAAAACCTGGTCCTGCTGCGCGATCTTCTGGCCAAGACCCTGGAATTCGGCGTGGTCTCGCAGCTGTCGCATCATCCCAAGCTGACCGCGAAAGCGCAGCAACTGGCCGAAGCCGTCCGCGAGTCCGGCAGTGCAGCCGATCTGCGCAAGGCCGCATCCGGTCTGAAAACCCTGTGGATCGACATCGACATGCACGCCACGCATACGCATGACCAGCAGGAAACGCTCAAGCGCATTCTGCTGCTGCTGGTGGAGAACATCGGCGAACTGCTCGACGACGACACCTGGCTGCGCGGCCAGCTCGACATGGTGCAGGAAGTCATCGCCGGCCCGCTCAAGATCAAGTCGCTGCAGGAAGCGGAAAAGCGGCTCAAGGAAGTCATCTTCAAGCAAGGCATGGTCAAGCATGGCCTGCGCGAGGCCACCGCCACGCTGAAAGCGACCATGACCACCTTCGTCAGCCGCATGAGCGATGCCGTGGCGGCAAACGACGAGTACCAGGGGAAAATCGCCTCTCACATCGAACGCATCAGCAATACCGAAGACGTACTGGAACTGAACCGCATCCTCGAAACCCTGCTGGATGAAACCCGCACGGCACAGGCCGACACCCGCCGCGCGCACGATCAATTGCTTCAGGAACGCGACGCCGCCATGCAGGCCGAAGGTCGCATCAAACAACTGGAGACCCAGCTCGCCGAGATGAGCGCCCTGATCCGCGAGGACCCGATGACCCGCAGCCTCAACCGGCGCGGGCTGGACGACGAATTTGCACGCGAAGCCTCGCGCGCGGATCGCTACAACATGCCCTTCAGCATCGCCGTTCTCGACGTCGACAATTTCAAGGCGCTGAACGACAAGCGCGGCCACCAGGCCGGCGACGACGCGCTGATCCACCTGGTCAAGGTCGCCAAGGAAGAACTGCGCCTCACCGATCACATCGCGCGCCTCGGCGGCGAGGAATTCCTCCTCATCCTGCCCAACACGCCACTCGCCGAAGCCGCGCGGATCGTCACCCGCCTGCAGCGCAGCCTCACCAAGAAATACTTCCTCGACAACAACGAGCGCGTGCTGATCACCTTCAGTGCCGGCGTCGCCGAGCGCACGTCGGGCGAATCGCAGGAAGCCAGCATCGCCCGCGCCGATGCCGCCATGTACGAAGCCAAGCAGGCCGGCAAGAACCGCGTGTGCACGGCGCCGATTCCCGCTCCCGACGCGTCGGAATAAAAATGATGCGGACTTTTGCGCCAACTTTTTCACAAGTGGCCTTAACTTTCTCCACACCCCGACGATTCCTCACACAACGGCGGTTCATGTAGCCCCAGCGGCCAGACCAACGTTGACGGCACCAGAGAGCCGGAACCATCGACCCACTTAAAGGAGAAACACCATGGCACAAGTAATCAACACCAACGTCGCAGCCCTGTTTGCCGGCGCCGCACTGAACAAATCGGCGGCCGAGTTGCAGACCGCCCAGCAGCGCCTGTCTTCCGGCCTGCGCATCAACAGCTCCAAGGACGACTCGACCGGCCTCGGCATTGCGGTCCTGTACGACGCCAAGATCCGCGGCGCGAACATGAACATCCGCAACGCCAACGACGGCATTTCCGCCGCGCAGATCAACGACGGCTACCTGGCCCAGGTCACCGAGAACACCCAGCGCCTGCGCGAAATCTACGTGCAGACCGGCGCCGTCACCACCACGGAAGCCAACAAGCTCATGGCGGAAAACACCCGGATTTCCGGGCTGGTGACCGCCGACACCGCGGTGACCGTGGACGCTGCCGGCGGCACAGCCGGCGGCGCGGGTACCACGTTCACCTCCGCGTCGGCGTTTGCCAACCTGGCTGCGTTCGACACCGAACTGACCGCCATCAACACGGCCCGTTCCAAGTTCGGCGCCGACATGGCATCGCTTTCGTCCGCTGTGGCCAGTCTGCAGACCGCTTCGGTGAACTTCTCGGCGTCCTTCAGCCGCATCATGGATACCGACTATGCGGCCGAAACCTCGGCGCAGGCCAAGAACAACATTCTGCAACAAGCGGGTACCGCGGTCCTGGCGCAGGCCAACCAGAACCCGCAAAACGTGCTGACCCTGTTGCGTTAAGCATTAAGGGCTAGCTGATAGGAAACAGGACCATCCCCGACCGGCCTGTCCGGTTGGGGATTCAGCATAAAAGGATATCGCGATGATTATCCAGAATACGCTCCCCCCCAATCAGGCCATCCAGCCTGATATGCGCGCCTATGGCGCGGCACCGGCCAAGGCTGTCGCCGATACCCCGGCCCCGAATGCCCCTCAACCTTCTGTCGAAGAAGTGAAGAGCGCCGTGGCGACGATCAATCGCGTCGTTCAACAGACCAACCCCAACCTGGAATTCAGCGTGGACACCGACACCAAACGAACCGTGGTCAAGATGGTGGACACCAGCACGGGTGAATTGCTGCGCCAATTCCCATCCGACGCAGCCTTGGCCATTTCGCGCGGGATCGAGCAATTCCAGCAGGGTTTGCTGCTCAGGCACAAGGCTTGAGCCGGGAGGCTGACCATGGCAATCACGGCTTCAACTTCGACCGCATTTGACGTTCCGACCCTCGTCTCGCAACTGATGGCGGTCGAGCGTCGGCCCATCGACAAGCTCAACGCCAGGATCACCAGCTATCAGGCCAAGATTTCGTCCTTCGGCACGCTCAGCAGTCTGGTATCGAGCTTTCAGAGCGCGTCG
>DASVPF010000275.1:0-1877 GCA_036382965.1 Thiobacillus sp. | reverse complement strand
TGCAGGAAGCGCTGGCGAAGATGGACAAGGTGCAGGCATTGCTGGCGGCGGACATCGAGTCCGCCGCCAGCAACCCCACCGGCGGGGTCGCATCCCCGCAAGCGGGGCCCCTGCACCGCCCTTTGGTGTGGCACTTCATCGGGCCGATCCAGAGCAACAAGACGCGGGCGATCGCCGAACACTTCAGCTGGGTGCACGGCATCGACCGGCTGAAGATCGCCGAGCGGCTGTCCGCGCAGCGCCCGGACGGGCTGTCGCCCTTGCAGGTGTGCATCGAGGTCAACGTCAGCGGCGAGGCCAGCAAGGGCGGTGTGAGCATCGCCGAACTGCCGGCCCTGGCTGACGCCGTGGCCGCGCTGCCGCGGCTGCAGTTGCGCGGCCTGATGGCGATCCCGGCGCCGGCGGCCGACGTGGCCATGCAGCGTGCCGCATTCCGGCAGGTGCGCGCGGCGTTCGAGGCGCTGGTTGCGCGCGGCCATGCGCTCGATACCCTGTCGATGGGCATGTCGGCCGATCTGGAAGCAGCCATACTGGAGGGGGCGACCATCGTGCGCGTCGGCACCGCGCTGTTTGGCGCGAGGACTGATTTCCGAATTCATGAAGCATCCGAGGTGAACCATGCATAGAGTGAGCTTTATCGGCGGCGGCAACATGGCCGCGGCCATCATCGGCGGGCTGGTTGCCAGCGGCACGCAGCCTTCCGACATCGAGGTGGTGGAAATCAATGCCGACGCGCGGGCGCAGTTGTCCGCGCGCTTTGGCGTCGTGACGCACACGGACGTGTCGCAGGCGCGGCTGCATGCCTTGATCGTGCTGGCGGTGAAACCGCAGACCCTGCCCGGGGTGGCGGCAGCGTTGGCACCGCGTCTGGCCGGCCAGCTGGTGGTGTCGATCGCCGCCGGGGTGCGGGTCGCCGATTTGAGCCGCTGGCTGGGCGGCCACGGCCGCATCGTGCGCGCCATGCCCAACACGCCGGCGCTGGTGCAGGCCGGGATTACCGGACTGTTCGCGCCGCCCGAGCTCGGCACCGATGCCCGGTCGCAGGCCGAGGCGGTGCTGCGTGCCGTCGGCGGCGTGGCGTGGGTGGACGACGAGACCCAGCTCGACGCCGTCACCGCGGTGTCGGGCAGCGGCCCGGCCTACGTGTTCTATTTCATCGAATCGCTGGAAGCCGCGGCGCTGGCGCAGGGCCTGGCAGCGGCCACGGCGCGCCAGCTGGCGCTGCAGACCTTTTTCGGCGCGGCCAAGCTGGCGCTGGAATCGGGCGAGGAGCCCGCCCTGCTGCGGCAGCGCGTGACGTCGAAAGGCGGCACCACCGAGCGCGGCATTGCCGCCCTGGAAGCGGCCGCGGTCAAGCACGCCATCGGCCAGGCGGTGGACGCGGCCAGCCGCCGCAGCGCCGAACTGGGCGACGAACTGGGACGGCTCGCATGATGGACTGCTTTGAACCACAGAGACACAGAGAACACAGAGGAAAACCAATGATCAGCAGAATTCCTAAGATTCGCCCAGCGGGAGAGATGGGTTGTTTCGGCAAGGCCTTGTTTCCCTGGTTTTCTCCGTGTCTCTGTGCCTCCGTGGTGAGGAATTTGGGATGATCTCGGGCGCATTGATCTTCCTGATCCAGACGCTGGGCAATCTGTTTGTCATTGCGGTGCTGCTGCGCTTCATGATGCAGTTGTTCCGGGTGCCGTTCCGCAATCCCTTCGCCCATTTCATCGTCAGCCTCACCGACTTTGCGGTGAAGCCGCTGCGCCGCGTGGTGCCCGGCCTGTTCGGGCTGGACTGGGCGTGCCTGGTGCTGGCGCTGCTGATCGAACTGGGGGTGGTGCTGGCGGCCTACTGGCTGAACGGCTTTCCCTTTGCACTGGCCGGCG
>DASVPF010000274.1:0-1641 GCA_036382965.1 Thiobacillus sp. | reverse complement strand
GGAGTGGCGCGTCTCCCAGCAAAGGCTTGACCGGTTGGAGGCGGCAGCGGAGGGTTTGCGCCATGTCTGTCGCGACGCCCGCCCTCCCCGTCCGCGCCGAGCGCCTGTGGGCGGCGCTGCTGGCGGCGACGCTGATGAACCTGCCGCTGGGATCGGTCTACGCCTTCAGCGTCCTGCTGCGGCCGATCGAGCAGGAGCTGGCGATCCCGCGCTCGGCGCTGTCGCTCGTCTTCGGCCTGGCCACGGTGGGCTTCACGGCGGGCTCGGTCGGCGCCGCCTTCCAGAATCGCGCCGCGCTCTTCAAACTCCTCTTTGACGCGGCGAGCCAGACGCTGCTGGAGTTCGGGGCCCAACGGCTGGACGTGCAGTTGGGGATCACGGCCGTGTTGCACACCTGGAGCCAGACGCTGGGCGATCATTATCATCTCCATGGCATCGTCACCGGCGGCGGCGTGGCACGGGACCAGAGCCGCTGGGTCGCCAGCGCGCCGCATTATCTGTTTCCCGTGCGCGCTCTGAGCCGGATGTTCCGCGGCAAATATCTGGCCGGGGTGAACGCCCTGTTCATCGCCACCAAACTGGAGTTCCACGGCGCACTGGAGGCGCTGGCGGCACCCGTAAAGTTTGCGGCCCTACTCCGGGCCGCGTCAAAAACCGAATGGGTGGTGTATGCCAAGCGGCCCTTCGCCGGCCCACAGCAGGTGCTGGCGTATCTGTCACGCTACACGCACCGCGTGGCGATCAGCCCCCGGCGCCTGCTGGTCAGTGACGGGCAGAGCGTGACCTTCGCCTACAAGGATTACGCGGACGCTTCACGGCGCAAAACGATGACGCTGGGCACGGCGGAGTTTGTGCGCCGGTTCTGCCTGCACGTGCTGCCGGAGCGGTTTGTTAAAATCCGGCACTACGGCCTCCTGGGAAACCGGGGCAAACAGGAGCGGCTGGCGCGAGCGCGGGCGTTGTTGGGAGTGGCCCCCCCGCCGGACGCCCTGCCGCTGCCGGAACTCTTGCGCACGCCTGCGACGCAAGCTTCGCCGAGGTGCTGTCCGTTTTGCCAGCGGCCCGGACTGGTGAAAGTCGGGGAGGTGCCGCCCGGCCGGGTGGCGCGGCTCGACTCGTCATGAACCCGTTGTGCGAACTTCAGAACGAGGCCCGGTTTAACGCGCTCATGGGCGTGGGACGACGGAGTGTCGTCCGGCGCGGCCAACCAAAGGGGGCAGCGGTGGGGGCGGGCGCTTCAGCGCGATGGTCCAGCAACTCGAACGGGCGCCGCCCCAGCCGGGACGCAGGAACCGAGGGCAGCAGGAACCCGCCGTGCCCCGTATCGGCGGTGGCACGAGAATACTTTCCCCAGTAATCCGACCTCACTGATTCAGCGGCTCAGTTCAACGGCAGTGTATCCCTCAGTCCGCCGTTCCACCGCGCCAACAAAGCGACGCTTGCTCGCGGCGGCCTGAGGGATACACTGCTTCAGATTAGGCCGCACTACGCCATGCGCCTGGTTGCTATCATTGTTTCATCTTGTTGCGCGATTTTGTTCGCGGGATGCGCGAGCCGTCCGTCACCCCTAGACGCACGCGCCTCTGCGACCGACGCCGACTACGACCCACGGCTTCTCGAGGTTGACATACGTGTACCAGT
>DASVPF010000273.1:0-3090 GCA_036382965.1 Thiobacillus sp. | reverse complement strand
CGGCCCGAGGCCACCTTCGGCTATCTCGACGCCTGTGCCGCGGCCGGCGTGCCGCTGGTCATCGGCACCACCGGTTTCGACGACGCCGGCCGCGCCCGCATCGCGGCGGCGCGCAGCGCACCCTGGGCGAAAGTGGCACGGCTGCTGGCCTTGTGCGTGAGTTCGACGCGCTCGCCGATACCGGCGAACAAGAGCGTGTGGTCGCCGACGATGTCGCCGCCGCGCACGGTGGCAAAACCGATGGCCTTGGGGTCGCGCTCGCCGGTGACCCCCTCGCGGCCGTACACGGCGCAACGGGCGAGATCGCGGCCGACGGCGCGCGCGACCGCCTGTCCCAGCCCGAGCGCGGTGCCGGAGGGCGCGTCGACCTTGTGGCGGTGATGCGCCTCGATGATCTCGATGTCGTAGCCGTCCTCCAGCACCTGGGCGGCGAGTTCGGCCAGCTTCATCAAGAGATTCACGCCCACGCTCATGTTGGGCGCGAACACGATGGGAATCCGCTGCGCCGCCGCCGCGATGCGGGCGCGGCCGGCGTCGTCGAAACCGGTGGTGCCGATGACCAGCGGCACGCCGGCCGCGGCACAGGCGTCGAGATAGCCGAAGGTGGCCTCGGGCCGGGTGAAGTCGATCAGCACCTGCGCCCCCTCCAGGGCGGCGGCCGGCTGGTCGGTCACCTTCACGCCACTGGCCGCACCCCAGGCAGCGCCGGCGTCCTGTCCCACCAGCGGATTGCCCGGACGGTCGATCGCCGCGCGCAGCGCACAGCCGGCATCGGCCGCCACCGCTTCGAGCAGCGCGCGCCCCATGCGGCCGGACACGCCGGCAATGGCAGTCTGCACGGTCATGGCCGGGCACCGCCCGATGTCGACAGCACGTTTTCTTCGACGACCAGCCAGCGGCCATCGCGTTCGACCATGAGCAACTGCTTGGTCACGACATCCCGGTGGTTGCCGGTGCGGGAGACCTGGCGGAAGGTCACCGTGGCGGTCCCTTCTTCTGCGCGCTCGACCGACGGCGAATCGACCTTGATCTCAGTGCTTTTCGCCGCCTTCATCGCCTGGCGCTGGCGCTTTTCCCAATCGGCACGACTGCGCCCGTCGTGCGGCACAAAATGGTCGGCATACGCGGCAAAGTAGGCCACCGTATCGCGCCGCGCCCAGGCTGCGGCCCAGTCGTTCACCGCGTTCACCACCGCGGCATCGCCCGCCCCCGCCGGGGACGATTCCGGGAACGGCGGAATGACGTCCGGCTTGATTTGCGCCACGTCCGTCTCGGGCTGCAGGCTCAACTCGGGAGGCGTCCGCGGATCGACGTAGGGCGGCGCATTTTTCGGACTCGGCAGCGGCGGCACGACGCTGGTTGCCGATGCCGACGGTTGCGCGGACGATTCGGTCCTGGGCGCTGCCACAACGGGCGCCGGCGCGGGCTGGGACACAACCGGCTGGGGCTGTACGGCGGCCGCAGAGACCAGCGGTGCCGCCGGCTCGGCAGCGCGTGGCGCCACAGGGGGAGACGCCGCCGGCACGACGGCTGCAGCCCGAGGCTCAGGCTTGGTTTCGACGGCCGGAACCGCCGGTTGCGCAACCGGTTCCGGCAGATCGCCCTCGATGCGCGCCAGCGTGTCGCCCTCGAAAAACAGCGTGATGCGCTTTTGCTCGGCCAGCTTGCCGGCCTTGTAATAGACGTAGACATAATCCCAGCGATCGGTGCGGAACGGATCGACCACCAGCGGCGTGCCGAGCAGGAAGCGAACCTGCGAACGGTTGAGTCCCGGCTTCAGGCGAGCGACGTTTTCCTGGTCGAGCGCGTTGCCCTGCTGCACGTCGATGCGATGGGGGCCGATTTTGACGCTGGAACACCCGGCGGCCAGGCTCAGAAGTAGAACAGGAATCAGAAAATGACGCATAACCAAGAAGCCATAAGGGTTGAGGCGATTGAAAAGAACGTATCATAACGTATTCGCGTTCCCGTTCTGGAGCCTCTTTTGAGCAATCCGTCCGACCTCAAGAGCATCGGCTTGAAAGCCACTTTGCCGCGTCTGAAAATCCTCGATCTGTTCGAGCAGAGCGACAAGCGTCACATGACTGCCGAAGATGTCTATCGCCTGCTGTCGGACGAAGGCCACGATATCGGCCTGGCCACGGTCTATCGCGTGCTCACCCAGTTCGAGCAGGCCGGGCTGTTGATCCGCCACCACTTCGACAGCGACAGGGCCGTATTCGAACTCAATCAGGGCGAGCATCACGATCACCTGGTCTGCCTGCAGTGCGGCAAGGTCGAGGAGTTTTACGACAGCGAAATCGAAAAACGCCAGAACCGCATCGCCAAGGAACGCGGCTTCGTCATCCACGACCATTCGCTGCAGATCTACGCCGACTGCATCAAGGAAAACTGCCCCAACCGCAAGCCGGGCGACAACAGCAACCGTCACCGGTAGGCTGTCACCGCCGCGCAGAGTTCGGCCACGCCCTCGATCAGACGCGGCGTGAGACGATGCAGGCGGTCCGCATCCACTCGCACTAACGCCTGGTTTTTCACGGCCGGCAGGCTGGCAAAGCGCTGCCACTGCCGGCGCATGTCGGGCGCGTCCGTGCCGCTCACGATCAGCGCCGGTGCGCGCGCGAGTACCGCCTCGCGCGACACCACCGGCGACAGCCCGCGCAGGTCGGCAAAGACATTGCGCGCACCGCACAGCGCCAGCGCATCCTGGCGCTGAAACCGGATCTGGTCGTTGTCTGGGTCGGCGGCAACCGCGCAGCGGACATTCATGGCCTGGAGAAAATGGGCGTGCCGGTGCTGCACACGCAAGCCACCCGGCTCGACGACGTGGCGCGTCTGCTGCGCCTGATCGGGCAGGCGAGCGGCCATGCCGGAGAGGGTGAGGCGGCTGCGCGGGGTTTTTCTGCGCGGCTGGCCACGCTGCAAGTGCGGACTGGACGGCAGCCGCCGCTCGGTGTCTTTTACCAGGTGTGGGATCGTCCGTTGATGACGGTGGGCGGCACCCACTGGATCAGCGATGCGCTGGCGCTGTGCGGTGCGCGCAATGTCTTTGCCGACCTGCGCGGGCTGTCGCCGGTGGTGTCGCGCGAG
>DASVPF010000272.1:0-6934 GCA_036382965.1 Thiobacillus sp. | reverse complement strand
TCCTGCTGCGGGAAGCGCAACGCAGCGACAACGCGCAGGCGCGCGAGATGGCGCTGTTTTCCCTGCGCAAGATGGCGTCGGGCGGCGTGGTCGACCAGCTGGGCGGCGGTTTCTGCCGCTACTCGGTCGACGAACAGTGGGCGATTCCGCACTTCGAGAAAATGCTCTACGACAACGGCCCGCTGCTGCATGTGTATGCCGACGCCTGGGCGCTGACCGGCGAGGCGCTGTTTGCGGACACCGCCGAGGGTATCGTCGCCTGGCTGCTGCGCGAGATGCGCGCGCCGGACGGCGGCTTCTATTCCGCGCTCGACGCCGACAGCGAAGGCCATGAGGGCAGGTTCTACGTGTGGACGCCCGACGAAGTGCGTGCGCTGCTTTCCGCCGCCGAGTATGCGGTGGCGGCGCCGGTATACGGCTTCGACGCGCCGCCGAACTTCGAGAACGCGAGCTGGAATCCCATCCTCGCGCGCCCATTGAACGAGGTTGCGGCCGAACTGGGACTGGGCGAAGACGCGGCCATGGCCCGCCTGGCCAGCGCCCGCAAGAAACTGTTCGCCGCGCGCGAGGCTCGGGTGCATCCCGGGCGCGACGACAAGCAGCTTACCAGCTGGAACGCGCTGATGATCGCCGGGCTGGCGCATGCCGGGCGGGTGATGGCGCGCGTCGACTGGATAGCGGCCGCCCACGCGGCGATCGATTTCCTGCATCGAAACCTGTGGCGCGACGGGCGCCTGCTGGCCAGTACCAAGCACGGCGCGGCACGACTCAACGCCTATCTCGACGACTATGCCTTCCTGCTCGATGCCTTGCTGGAAGCGATGCAGGCCGGCTACCGCGCGGCGGACATGGCATGGGCGCGCGAACTCGCCGACGCGCTGCTGACGCATTTCGAGGACGTCGAGGCGGGCGGCTTTTTCTTCACCAGCCACGACCACGAAGCGCTTCTCACCCGGCCCAAGCCCGGCTACGACAACGCCACGCCGTCGGGCAACGGCGTGGCCGCATTTGCCTTGCAGCGGCTCGGCCACCTGCTCGGCGAAACGCGTTATCTGGAGGCGAGCGCGCGCTGCCTGCGCCTGTTCCAGGCGCAGCTCGCCCAGCAGCCGATCGCCTATCCCACGCTGCTTGCCGTGCTGGACGAGGCGCTGGTGCCGCCGCGCGTGATCCTGCTGCGCGGCCCGGCCGCCGCGCTCTGCGAGTGGGCGACGGCGCTGACGCCGACACTGAGCGCGCGCGATCTCATGCTGGTCTTGCCCAACGGAGCGAGCGTGCCGGCCGCGCTGGCGAAGCCCGAATCGGCCCAGCCCGCTGCCTGGATCTGCAGCGACACGGCGTGCCAGCCAGCGGTGACCGACCTGGCTGCCCTGCTGTAGGGAGCGTTCACCAGCGTTTGCTATAGGGCGTGTGGACACTAATTTAGCGCAGGTGCGAAATTAGTGTTCACACGCCCTAGAAACCCGCGGCGGCGCCTGCTATCAAAAAATCAGTCCGTCCGTCATCAGGAGCGATCATGAGCACGCATACCGAACCCGCCGTCTTCCACCCGCATGCGGCCAGCATGGAATTGCCGGGCATCCGCAAGGTGACGTTCGACCAGCCTTTTCACTGGCTGCGCGCCGGCGCGCAGGATCTGGCCCGGGCGTGGCCGGTGAGCCTGTTTTACGGTGTCGTGTTTGCACTCATCGGCTATGGTCTGGTGCACGCGGCAGAGAACCGGCCGCATCTGGCGATGGCGCTGACCTCGGGCTTTCTGTTCGTGGCGCCGGTGCTGGCCACGGTTTTTTACTCGGTGAGCCACCGGCTGGAGCATCACCACAAGCTGCCCCCCCTGTTCGTTCCCTTGCTGTCGTGGCGCGCCAATCCTTCCTCGCTGGGCTTGTTCACCGTGATGCTGCTGTTCGTGCTGATCTCGTGGGAACGCCTTTCGGCGATTCTGGTTGGACTGTTTCTCAGTGGTTCGGGCATCGGCGGCCTGTCCGACCTGCTGAGCCTGGATGCCGTGCAACAGCACGCCGATTTCGTGCTGGCCTACCTGGCATTTGGCGGCGTGCTGGCGCTGATGATGTTCAGCCTCTCGGTGGTGTCGCTGCCGATGATGTTGCACCGCAAGGTCGATTTCGCCACGGCGCTGGTCACCAGCTTCATGGCGACGAAGCTCAATTTTGCGGTGCTGCTGCTGTGGGGGGTGCTGATCGCCGGCCTGAGCGCGCTGGGCATGGCGACCGACTTCATCGGCATGGCGGTGATCTTCCCCTGGCTGGGGCACGCCAGCTGGCATGCCTACCGTGAACTGATCGAGCGGGAATAACACTGTGTCGAAGGTTTGGTCGCAAATGACCAAACCGCCATCTTGCGTGGGGGGCATTTTCCCTTAATATATTGCAAGCGCGACGAGTCACGAATGCGCCCAACCCGACCCCCACGGAGACTGTAATGATGAACAAGTTGATGATGACCGCAGCGTCCGCTGCGTTGCTGTTGATGTCCGGCGTGGCGTCTGCGGACGACCCGAGTGCGGCCATGGCGCTGGCTCAGAAGAACGCCTGCTTGTCCTGCCACGGCGTGGACAAGAAGATCGTGGGCCCGGCCTACAAGGACGTGGCCAAGAAGTATGCGGGCGACAAGGATGCGAAAGCCAAACTGATCGCCAAGGTGAAAGCCGGCGGTAAAGGCGTGTGGGGCCAGGTTCCCATGCCGCCCAACCCGCAGGTCAAGGCCGAAGACCTGGACAAGATCGTCACCTGGGTGCTAAGCCTGAAATAGTCCGTTCCGCGCCATGCAAGCACAAGGCCGGCGTTCGCGCCGGCCTTGTGCTTTCTGGTCTCCGGGAAAGCCGGGCCGGGCAGGCTTTGTGGTATAAATCCCGCGTTTCAGTTCGATTGCGGGGAAGACCGAGATGACGGGTCACAGTCTACGTTGGGCGGTGGTGGTTGCGGCGACGCTGGTCGCCGGATGCGGCGACAAGCCGCAGCAGAATGGCGACAAGGCGGTGGTGTCGATCGGCCAGGCTTCTCCGCTCACCGGCCCGCAGGCGCATCTGGGCAAGGACAACGAAAACGGCGCGCGCCTGGCACTGGACGAAATCAACGCCGCCGGACTCACCCTCGGCGGCAAGAAAGTCGTGCTCGAACTGAAGAGCGAAGACGACGCGGCCGACCCCAAGACCGCCACCACGGTCGCGCAAAAGCTGGTCGACGAGGGCGTGGCGGGCGTGATCGGCCACCTCAATTCGGGCGCCACGATTCCGGCTTCCAAGATTTATTCCGACAACGGCATTCCGCAGATTTCACCCTCGGCCACCGCAGTGGCCTACACCGCATCCGGCTTCAAGACGGCGTATCGCGTGATGACCAACGACGCGCAGCAGGGCTCGGTGCTCGGGAATTACGCGGTGAACAAGCTTGGCGCGAAGAAAATCGCCATCGTCGACGACCGCACCGCCTACGGGCAGGGGCTGGCCGACGAAGTGGAGAAGGCCGCAAAGGCGGCGGGCGGCGAGGTGGTGGCGCGCGAATACACGTCGGATCACGCGACCGACTTCATGGCGATTCTCACCTCGATCAAGGGCAAGGCGCCCGACCTGGTGTTCTTCGGCGGCATGGACCCGCAGGCCGCGCCGATGATCAAGCAGATGAAACAGCTCGGCATGACGGCGAAGTTCCTCGGCGGCGACGGCGCGCAGACGCCCAAGTTCATCGAGCTGGCAGGCGCCGACGCCGAGGGCGCGCTGGCCTCCAACCCCGGCCTGCCGCTCGACGCGATGCCCGGCGGCAGCGCGTTCAAGGCCAAGTTCGAAGCCAAGTACGGCAAGATCCAGAACTATTCGCCCTACGCCTACGACGCCATGCACGTGCTGATCGATGCGATGAAGCGTGCCGATTCCAGCGACCCCGCCAGGTATCTGGCCGAACTGCCCAAGACCGATTACCCGGGGGTGACCGGGCGCATCCGCTTCGACGCCAAGGGCGACCTCACCGGCGGCGCGGTCACGCTGTACCAGGTGAAAGACGGCAAATGGCAGACGCTCGAAACCGTGCAAAGCGGCAAATAAACGGAACCGAACGTAAAGAGCTGGGCGCGTCGCGCGCAAAGCAACGATGGACATCTTCCTGCAACAACTCATCAACGGTCTGGTGCTGGGCAGCGTTTACGCGTTGGTGGCGCTGGGCTACACCATGGTGTACGGCATCCTCGAGCTCATCAACTTCGCCCACGGCGAAATCACCATGATGGGGGCGATGGTCGCGCTGGCGGTGATCGGCGCGCTGGCGCTGGCGGCGCCCGGCCTGCCGGGCGTGCTGGTGCTGGGAGCGGGGCTGGCGGTGGCGATTCCGGTGTGCGTGGCGCTCGGCCTCGTGATCGAACGCGTCGCCTACCGGCCGCTGCGTCATGCGCCGCGCCTGGCACCGCTCATCACCGCGATCGGCGTGTCGATTATCCTGCAGAACATCGCCATGATGCTCTGGGGCAAGCAGTACATTCCCTTTCCCGCGATCCTGCCGCAAGGCCGGCACGACATTCTGGGTGCGACCCTCAGCGACGTGCAGATCGCCATCCTGGTGCTGGCGGTGCTCATCATGCTGATGCTGATCCTGGTCGTGCAGAAAACCCGTCTCGGCCGCGCCATGCGTGCCACCGCGCAATCGCGGCAGGTGGCGAGCCTGATGGGCGTCGACGTCAACCGGGTGATCGCCGCCACGTTCGCGATCGGCTCGGCGCTGGCGGCGGTGGCCGGGGTCATGGTCAGCGCGTATTACGGTCTGGCGCACTACTACATGGGCTTCCTGCTCGGCCTCAAGGCCTTCTCCGCGGCGGTGCTGGGCGGCATCGGCAATATCGGCGGGGCGATGCTGGGTGGCCTGCTGCTGGGCTTGATCGAATCGTTCGGCGCGGGTTACATCGGCGATCTCACCGGCGGCTTCCTCGGCAGCAACTATCAGGACGTGTTCGCGTTTTTCGTGTTGATCGCGGTGCTGGTGTTCCGCCCGTCCGGCTTGCTGGGAGAGCGCGTTGTCGAGCGTGCCTAATACGGCACGGTCGCGCTGGCTGGCCTTTGCCCTGTTTGCGCTGGGATTGGCGCTGCTGCCTTTTCTGATCAACGTGGGCCTGGGGCGCTCGTGGGTGCGGCTGCTCGATCTGGCGCTGCTGTATGTCATCCTGGCGCTGGGACTCAACATCGTCGTCGGCTACGCCGGCCTGCTCGATCTCGGCTACGTCGCGTTTTATGCGCTCGGGGCCTACGTCTACGCCTGGCTTGCCAGCCCGCATTTCGGCCTGCACCTGCCGTTCTGGGCGATCCTGCCGCTGGGTGCCGCGCTCGCCGGGATGTTCGGCGTCCTGCTGGGAACACCCACCCTGCGGCTGCGCGGCGATTACCTCGCCATCGTCACGCTGGGCTTCGGCGAAATCATCCGCATTTTCCTCAACAACCTGAATGCGCCGGTCAACCTCACCAACGGCCCGCAGGGCATCAACCTGATCGACCCGGTGCGCGTGGGCGGCGTCAGCCTGAGCCAGCCGCATACCTTCTTCGGCTATACCTTCAGTGGCGTCCACCTTACCTATTACCTGTTTCTGGCGCTGGTGCTGGCGGTGATCTTCATCTCGATGCGGCTGGAAAATTCGCGCATCGGCCGGGCCTGGGTCGCGATCCGCGAGGACGAGATCGCCGCCGCCGCGACCGGCATCAACACGCGCAATCTCAAACTCCTGGCGTTCGCCATGGGCGCCACCTTCGGCGGCCTGGCGGGCGGACTGTTCGCCAGCTTTCAGGGCTTCATCAGTCCCGAATCGTTCAACCTGATGGAATCGATCATGATCCTGTGCATGATCGTGCTCGGCGGCATGGGCCACATCCCCGGGGTGATTTTCGGCGCGCTGCTGCTGACGCTGCTGCCCGAAGCGCTGCGCTACACCGGCGACTGGCAGCGCAACCTGTTCGGCCGGATCTACGTCGACCCGGCGGATTTGCGCATGCTGCTGTTCGGCGTGGCGCTGGTGGCGGTCATGCTGTATCGCCCCGCCGGCCTGATCCCCTCGACGCGCCGCCGCCGCGAATTCGCCGACGCGCACGGATGAGTGTGCTGCTGACCGTTGCTGGGGTGAGCAAGGCGTTTGGCGGCTTGCAGGCGCTCTCCGACATTTCGCTGCAGGTGAATGCCGGCGAGATTTTCGGCCTCATCGGCCCCAACGGCGCGGGCAAGACCACGCTCTTCAATGCGCTCACCGGCCTGTATTCGATCGATGCGGGCACGATTTGTCTTAAGGATTCCCGCCTCAACGACACCCGCCTCGACGGCCGCAAGCCGCATCAGGTATTACACGCGGGGCTGGCGCGCACCTTCCAGAACATCCGCCTGTTCGCCGAAATGACCGCGCTCGAAAACGTGCTGGTCGGGCGCCATGCGCGCACCGCCAGCGGCGTCGTCGGCGCGGTGCTGCGCCTGCCCGCCACGCGCCGCGAAGAGACCGATTCGCGCGCGCGCGCGCATGCGCTGCTCGCCCGCGTCGGCATCGCGCAGCACGCCGAGCGGCTCGCCAAGAACCTGCCCTACGGCGACCAGCGGCGGCTCGAAATCGCCCGCGCGCTGGCGACCGAACCGACGCTGCTGGCGCTCGACGAACCCGCCGCCGGGATGAACCCGGCCGAGCGTGCGGCGCTGCGCGAACTGCTGCTGCAACTGCAGGGCGACGGCCTGACGCTGCTTCTGATCGAGCACGACGTGAAGCTGGTGATGGGGCTGTGTTGATGGTGTACGAAGGAATTAACCAATAAAACCCGGCCCGGACGCGTTCTCTTGAGGGGCGACCATGTCGCCCCTCATCGTTTGTACACGTTAATGCAGAAGGGTGGCTGACATAGCCACCCTTGCTGAATCTCGAGAACAACCTATGAAACACTATTTGTTTGTATTGCTTGCTATTTTTGCAT
>DASVPF010000271.1:0-2873 GCA_036382965.1 Thiobacillus sp. | reverse complement strand
TAAAAAAGCGAAGTCGGCGATGCCGCCGTCGTGCAGCGCGCCCTGGTAGGCATTGACGTTCTGCCCCAGCAGCGTGACTTCCTTCACGCCACGTCCGGCAAGATCGGCCACTTCGGCGATGACGTCGTCGAACGGGCGCGACACTTCCTCGCCGCGCGTGTAGGGCACGACGCAGAAGGTGCAGTACTTGGAGCAGCCTTCCATGATCGAGACGAAGGCCGATGCGCCCTCGATGCGCGCGGGCGGCAGGTGGTCGAACTTCTCGATTTCGGGAAAGCTGATGTCGACCTGGGCGCGGCCGGTCGCGCGGCGCTGGGCGATCAGTTCGGGCAGGCGGTGCAGCGTCTGCGGCCCGAACACCACGTCGACGAAGGGCGCGCGCGCGACGATGGCCGCGCCTTCCTGCGAGGCGACGCAGCCGCCGACACCGATGATGAGATTCGGGTTGAGTTGTTTCAGGTGGCGCACCCGGCCGAGGTCGTGGAACACCTTTTCCTGCGCCTTCTCGCGCACCGAGCAGGTATTGAACAGGATGACGTCGGCGTCTTCCGGCCTGTCGGTCGGAGTCAGGCCTTCGGCCGCGCCCATCACGTCGGCCATCTTGTCCGAGTCATACTCGTTCATCTGACAGCCGAAGGTTTTGATGTAGATTTTTTTCATGATCCTAGCAACCGTAGTCGGACACACCCGATGGTGCATTTGGACGGGTGTCTGCCGCATACGATTCCACATGGGCTTCAGCCCATGGTGGATCGGAGTCCTTTAGGGCGAAGCAACGACGCAGCCTACGCCGGTAGGCAAGGAGGCGCGACAAAGGCAGGCGCGCGGCCGGACGTGCCAGCGGGTGGGTAGCGCTGCCTGCTTCCAGACGCGTGCCCGGAAAGCTCGAAACGCCGCATTGGTGCGGACTAGATCGGAGCGGAAAGCGGTCGACTATGGTTGTTAGGGTCATATGCCGGGACAGTGAATAGACTGGGGGCAGGGTCCGCAGAGACAGGCTGCGAACAGGAAACTGGTGGTGATGAGTGGACTTGAACCACCGACCTACGGATTATGAATCCGTCGCTCTAACCGACTGAGCTACATCACCTGAAGGATCGCTTTTCCGGCAAGGACTGCCGAAAAGGCGCGCATTTTAGCTGACGCGGACACGGACTGTCAAAGCAGGCGCGCGCCGCTTTACTGCGGCCGCAGCTTCGCCAGCTCGTCGAGCAGGCTGATCAGCAGTTCGCGGCCCAGCGGACCCATGCCGGCAACCAGCTGGTCGGTGTCGCGCTCGCCGTTGACCAGCCGCCGCATGCGTCCACCCAGCAGCGCCATGTCGCCGCCCGCCTTCATCATCTGTTCGGCCATGTTGGCGAGCACTGACATCGCCTGCGCGTCGCCGCGCGCCGAAGCGTCGATCAGCGCGGCCAGACCCGGCGCGGCGCTGCTGCCGTCCGGCTGGGCATTCAGCGGCGGCAGGGTGGCGGGGTTGTCGATGCCGCGCAGGATGGCGTCGAGCAGGATGGAATCCTCCTCGTCCAGCCCCAGCTTGATCGAGGGATCGCGGCGGCCGTTGACGACGTGACGCAGCGCGCCGACCAGCCGCGCCCAACCGGCCTGCTCGGCGACGTCGAGCTGTTTCATCAGATCGGGCAGCTGGCTGCGGTCGCGCAGCGCGTTGACGACGGCATGGATGAAGGCGGCGTGGACGTGCAGGACTTGTTCGACGGCGGAAGGAAGTTGGGCCATTTTTCGTGAGGCGTCAGGAGTGAGGCGTGAGGCGGATTGTCCGGTCAGGGGGCGGACTTGGCAATGGTGGGCCGCATGGGCACGTTTTCGATTTTCCAGTGAGCGCTTGCCCACGCCAGAAGCTCGGCCGGATCGGCGTTCACCAGTTCGGCTGGCGGCGGATGGCCAAGTGCGACGAGCGCCCCGCTCAATACGGCGCCGCGTCCGCGCGCCGGCAGGGCGGGGGCAAGCGTCTGCTTGGACAGTTTCTGGCCGGCGGCGTTGATGACGAGCGGCACATGGGCATAGGCCGGCGGCGGCAGGCCGAGCAGGGTGTGCAGATAGCGCTGGCGCGGCGTGTTCCACAAGAGGTCGGCGCCGCGCACGACGTGGGTGATGCCCTGGAAGGCATCATCGACCACGACGGCCAGCTGGTAGGCGAACAGCCCATCGGCGCGCCTGACGACGAAGTCGCCAACCTCGTTCGCCAGATCCTGCCGCAGGGCGCCGTGGATGCGGTCGACGAAGTGCGCGTTCGCCTCTTCCACCCGCACCCGCCAGGCATGCGCCGTGGGCGGTGGCGCGTGCAGGCGGCAGGTGCCGGGGTAGACGGTTTCGCCCTCGGCATTGCGTGGCGCCTGGGCAAGTTGGCTGCGGCTGCAGGTACAGGCGAAAACCGCGCCCTGCGCGCGCAGCGCATCCAGCGCCGCCGCGTAGGCTTCGTCGCGCTGCGACTGGTAGAGCACTGCGCCGTCCCACTGCAGGGAATAGGCGTCGAGCTGGCGCAGGATGGTGGCGGCCGCGCCGGGCTCGCAGCGCGGACGGTCGAGGTCGTCCATGCGCACGAGCCAGCGCCCGCCCGCCGCGCGCGCGTCGAGAAAACTCGCCACGGCGGCGACCAGCGAACCGAGATGGAGGGGACCGGTGGGAGACGGCGCAAAGCGCCCGACGTAGGCTGCGGGGTTCACCCTGCGATTATGCCGTGCGGGAAGCGGATGGTGACCCCGACTACAGATCGATGCCGGGCTGCGCCTTCACGCCGGCGCGGAACGCGTGCTTTTCGTCGGCGATGACCGACACCGTGTCGGCCAGGTCGGTCAGCGTATGCGGCGCGGCACGGCCGGTGACGACGACGTGCTGCATGGCCGGCCGCTGCGCCA